>JBILVW010000103.1:0-8405 GCA_044370205.1 Pirellulales bacterium
TCTCGCCGGCGACAACGCCCGGCAGGATGCCGACGGCTACTACTGGATCATGGGGCGGATCGACGACGTGCTCAACGTGGCGGGCCACCGGCTCTCGACGATCGAGATCGAAAGCGCGCTCGTCAGCCATCCGAGCGTAGCCGAGGCGGCCGCAGTGGGCCGGCCGCACGACGTGAAGGGGGAGGCGGTCGCCGTGTTCGTGACGCTCCGCGACGGCGAGCCGACCGACGCCCTCAAGGACGTCTTACGGAAGCACGTGCGGCACCAGATCGGGGCGCTTGCCGCCCCCGACGACATCCACTTCACCAATTCGCTGCCCAAGACCCGCAGCGGCAAGATCATGCGGCGGCTGCTCCGCGACATCGCCGCCGGCAAGGAGAGCGTGGGTGACACGTCGACGCTCGAGGATTACAGCGTGCTCGCCAAGCTCCGCGGCGATCAGGAGTAGCGGAGACCGCTCGCTGGTGAACAAAACGCCCGCAAGCGTGTTCCAAGAATAAAAGCCCCCAGGCGCAAGCCGGGGGATACCGACGCGCAAGCGTCGGCAGGGGGAGTGAGGGCGGCGCGTCCGCGGCTCCCGCCGCGGGATCCCCTCGCTTGCGCTCAGGGCTTGTATTGCGGATCCCGTCGCTTGCGCTCAGGGCTTGTATGGGGAGGCGGCTCGCACGGGGACCACGTCATGCGACGTATGATGGTCGCATGACCCCCGAACTCCTCGCTCCCGCCGGTGACTGGGACTGCGTCCGCGCGGCCATCGAAAACGGCGCTGATGCCGTCTACTTCGGCCTCGACACCGGCTTCAACGCCCGGGCCCGCGCCATAAACTTCACGCTCGACGACCTGCCGCGCCTCATGCAGACGCTGCACCGCCGCGGCCTGAAGGGCTACGCCACGCTCAACACGCTTGTGTTCAGCGACGAGCTGGCCGACTTCTCCCGGGTGGTGGAAGCCGTGGCCGATGCGGGCGTCGATGCCGTGCTGCTCCAGGACGTGGGCGCCGCCCGGCTCGTGCGGCGGCTCCGCCCCGACCTGCCGCTCCACGCCTCCACCCAGATGACGCTCACGAGCGCCGAGTGCATCGCGCTGGCCGAGGAACTGGGCATGGAGCGGGTGGTCGTGGCCCGCGAGCTCTCGATCGACGAGATCGTGGCGATCCGCAAGCAGACGTCGATGCCGCTGGAGGTGTTCGTGCACGGCGCCCTCTGCGTGGCCTACTCGGGTCAGTGCCTCACGAGCGAGTCGCTCGGCGGCCGGAGCGCCAACCGCGGCCAGTGCGCCCAGGCCTGCCGGCTGCCCTACGACCTCGTCTGCGACGGGAAGGACGTCGACCTCGGCGTTCAAAAGTACCTTCTCTCGCCACAGGATCTGGCCGCCTACGCCCTGGCCCCCGAACTAATCGCGGCGGGCGTGTCGTCGTTCAAGATCGAGGGACGGCTCAAGACGGCCGAATACGTGGCCAACATCACGCGGCACTACCGGCAGGCAATCGACACCGCGGTGGCCGGCAAGCCCGTGGCCTTCACGCCCCGCGAGGTGGAGGAGATGGAACTCTCTTTCTCCCGCGGTTTCTCCCCCGGCTGGCTCCAGGGCTGCGACCACAAGATGCTCGTGCCGGCGACGACCAGCGCGAAGCGGGGCGTGCGGCTCGGCACGGTGGCCGAGGTCCGCCGCGACCGCGTGGCCGTCGATCTCGCGCCGGGCCTCGCCGGTGGTGTGAAGCGGGGCGACGGTGTGGCCTTCGACTGCGGCACGACGAGCGACGAGGCAGCGGGGGGCCGCGTGTACGAGGTGTTCGACCGCGGCCGGTCGCTCACGGAGCCTGCCACGACCGGCCGCGTCGAGCTGACCTTCGGCCGCGACGCCCTCGACCTCGCGCGGCTCCAGCCCGGGCAGGCCGTCTGGAAGACCGACGATCCCCAGCTCACGGCCCGGCTCCGGAAGACGTTCACCGGCGACGTGCCGCTGCGGCGGCAGCCGGTCGATCTGCATGTGACCGTGACGGTGGGCGATCCGGTGCGGGTGACGGCCACGACTGCGGCGGGCCCGCGAGCGACGGTTGCGTCGGCCGAGCCGGCGCGGGAGGCGACGAAGCATCCGCTCGACGCCGAGGTGCTCCGCAGCCAGCTCGGCCGGCTCGGGGGCACGGCGTTCGAGCTGCGGGACCTCACCGCCGAAATCGTGGGCCGGCCGATGCTGCCGTTCAGCGTGCTCGGGAAGTTGCGGCATGAGCTCGTGGCGGCGCTCGAGGCAGCGGTGGACGCCCGGCTTGCATCGACCGCCACGCCGTCAATGGAATCGACGCCGATCCCCGGGCTTCCGCCTGGGGCTTCTATGAGGAGGGACGGCTCCACGGGCGATGGCTTGCCGATCCCCGGGCTTCCGCCTGGGGCTTCTATGCGAGAGAAGGCGGCGGCCGTTCCCTCGCTCCACATCCTCGTCCGGTCGCTCGACCAGCTGCGCACCGTGCTCGAACTCGGCGAACGCCGCCTCTCAGCCGACTTCGCCGACATCCGCCTGTATCACGAGGCGGTCGAACTCGCCCGGGCAGCCGGCGCGAACCTGCTTCTCGCCACGCCCCGCATCCAGAAGCCCGACGAGCTCGGCATCTTCCGGCTCCTCGAGAAGCAGCAGCTTGACGGCGTGCTCGTGCGAAACTACGCGGGGCTCGCTTTCTTCCGGGAACGAGGCATTCCGATCGTGGGCGACTTCTCGCTCAACGTCACCAACGAGCTGACCGCGGAGTTTTTCCGCGCCGCCGGCTGCGAACGCATGACGGCCTCCTACGACCTCAACCGCGAGCAGCTCCTGGCCCTCGTGGCGGCCACGCCGCCGGAATGGCTGGAGGTGGTCGTGCATCAGCACATGCCGATGTTCCACATGGAGCACTGCGTGTTTTGTGCGGTGCTCTCGCCGGGCACGAACAAAACCAACTGCGGCCGTCCCTGCGACGACCACGTCGTGAAGCTCCGCGACCGCATCGGCGTGGAGCATCCGCTCACGGCCGACGTCGGCTGCCGCAACACGCTCTTCAACGCCGTGCCGCAGAGCGCGGCCGAGGCGGTGCCGCTGCTGCGGGCGCGGGGCGTGAGCTGGTTTCGGATCGAGCTGCTCGACGAGCCGGCGGCGGAGATCGGCCGGATCGTGTGGGCCTACCGGGAGCTGCTCGCCGGACGGGCGACGGGCAAGGATGTGTGGACGTCGCTCCGCGCGGCCAACCGCGTGGGTGTGACCCGCGGCACGCTCGAAGAGCGGCGGAATCCGCTGGCGATTTTGTGACGTGGGGGTGTGCAACCCGCAGGTGATAGAAGCCCCCAGGGGCAAGCCGGGGGACAGTTGGAGTGGGGGCGTCCGCGGCTTATCCCCTCGCTTGCGCTTGGGGCTTGTATGACGGGATCCCCTCGCTTGCGCTTGGGGCTTGTATGAAGCTCGGGCGCGAAGAAAAACCCGGGGCGGCGGGGGCCGCCCCGGGTCTCGTTGATCGTCAGCCGTTCGCGAACCGGCTTACTTCGAGAGCTTCGTGAAGGCCTCGACCATCGGCGTCACGACCGGGCCGAGCAGGTCCTTCACGCCCGGGATCGCCATCACCGTGTCGATCACCTTCTGGAGCAGGCCCACGTTCTTGCCGATGAACTCGGCGAAGGCGGGCTTCTCCTCGGCGGGCAGCTTGCCGGCCTCGGCCTCGAGCTCCGTGAGCATCGGCGAGAGCTTCTCGAGCTCCGGCAGGGCCAGCTTCGCGGTGTCGAGATTCTTCACGCCGCCGAGAATCGACGACAGACCACCGAACAGCTCCGTGGCATTCTTGCCGACGCGGACGGCCTCGAGGAACTTCGGATCGATCGAGATCGTCTCGGAGACGGTGTCGATCAGATCCTTCCCGGCCCGCTCAACCACCTCGGTGCGATCGACCGTGATCGGGCCCTTCTTCTCGATCTCTTCCTGAACGGCGATCACGCCGTCCTTGGCCTTCTTCTGGTTCTCGTTCCAGAGGTAGTAGCCGAGGCCGACGGCCCCGAGCAGGAGCAGCGGCAGGAGCCAGCCGGGCAGGCCCGCCTTCTCCGGCTCACGGTGACTGTGGCCGCCGCGGGGAGCGGGCGACACGGCGCCGAGCGGCAGGTTGGCGAGCGAGAGCCCCTTCGGCAGCGAGCCGGAGATGTTGGACGCCTGCTCCGAGAAGAGCCGCGACACGCCGGCCGCGTCGGGACGGCCCTGGAACTGCTTGGCGACCATGCCGAGCACGACCGGGGCGAGGTAGGTGACGAGCGTCTTCATGATGCCGGGCTGCATGCCGGCGAACTTCGCGATCACGTCCACCAGGGCGGTGAGGTTGCTGCCGCCGCCGAGGAGCGAGCCGAGCAGGCTGCCGCCGAGGCTGCCGATGCCAGAGGCCTGGCTGCCGCCGAGCGCGCCGGCGAGGTTGCCGAGCATGCCGAGGTCGAGGCCGCCCATCGCCTTGGCGAGCTGGTCGGCGCCGCTGTTGGTCGAGGCGAGCTTGCCGAACACGTTGAGCAGCGCCGGCACGGCGGCATTCGTGGCGGTGCGGGTCTGCGACTCATTGGCACCGATGAGTCCGCCGAGCTTGCCGAGGACATCACCTGACGACAGCTGGCTCGAAATCAGATCGACGATATTCATCGAACATCTCCAGAAGGGAAGGAATCAGAAGCACAAAGGACAGAACGGAAAACTCATTGTCGCCGCCTTCCCTGGCGGGCGCATCGGGCGCGGGGACATCCCCGGGGGAATGGCCCGCCCGCCGTCCGTGGACACGTTGTAGGCCAGTTCAGGGGCTCCCGCAAGGAAGTTCACCAGTAGACGTAATGCAGGAACTTCTCCCGGTCGGCCTTCGGCAGGGCATCGACCCGGGGGATCAACCAGCGGTTCTCGTCGGCGTCGATGAGCATCTTGCCCTCTGCCCCGAAATCGACCGCCTGACTCTGCGTCCAGCGGGCGGTGAACCGGCAGCGGCCAACGTCGGTCTCGACGTCGAAGTCGAGGTAGCCGTGGGCGAGGGCCACGTCGTGCACCCGGCGGATCTCGCGGACGAGCGACCGCCGCGCCAGCGCCGCATGCACGACGACCCGATCGGCCTCCCGCCACTCCGCGAGCCCACGGATCATGCCCAGCTCGACCTCCTCGCCCGACTCGCTCCAGCCCCGCACCGAAAGATAGGCCTCCGGATGCGACGCCGGAAACACCCGCACGATGAAGATGCCGGCGGCCACGCGGACGTCGTCGGCCCAGAGCTCGATGCGGTCGTGATCGCCCAGCGCAAAGCGATGCGTCGCCGGATCGAGCCAGGCGATGGTGGCGGCGGGCGAGGCGACGTGAGGCTCCGCAGCCTCGGTGGCGGCGGCCGGCGTCTCCTCCTCGACCAGCAGCATGTCGACCGTCGGCTGCTTCGACACCTGCGTCTGGATTCTCACGAGCCGCGCGTAGAGGCCGTCGGCCGCCAGGAGCTTGGCATGCGTGCCCTCCTCGACGAGCCGGCCACGGTCGAAGGCGAGGATGCGGTCGGCGTTGCGGAGCGTGGAGAGCCGGTGGGCGATCGCGATCGTGGTGCGGCCGCGGACGAGCACGGCGAGCGCCTCCTGGATCGCCTTCTCCGCCTCGGCGTCGATGTTGCTCGTGGCCTCGTCGAGCACGAGGATCCGCGGGTCGTAGAGGAGCGTGCGGGCAATCGAGAGCCGCTGCTTCTCGCCGCCGGAGAGGCCGGCCCCGTGCTCGCCGAGGAGCGTCTCGTAGGCCAGCGGCTGGCGGCAGAGGAAGTCGTGGGCGCCGGCTGCCTTGGCCGCGGCGAGCCCCTCCTCGATCGTCGCCTGCGGCCGGCCGTAGGAGAGGTTCCGCCAGATCGTGCCCCGAAACAGGAACGACTCCTGGAACACGATGCCGAGCTTCTCCCGGAGGTCGTGCATCGAGAGGTCGCGGATGTCGTGGCCGTCCACCAGGATCCGCCCCTCCTGCACGTCGTGAAACCGACCGAGCAGGTTCACGAGCGTCGATTTGCCGGAGCCCGAGCGGCCCACGATCCCCACCATCTCGCCGGGCTCGACCGTGAACGACACGTCGTGGAGCACCGGCTGGTTGCGGTCGTAGCCGAACGTGACGTTCTCGAAGCCGATCTCGCCGCGGACCTCCGGCCAGGCCTCGGGGCGGGCCGGGTCGGTGATCAGGGCGGGCGTATCGAGCAGCTCGAGCACTCGCTTGCTGCCCGAGAGGAAGCTCGTGAGCCAGGTCGTGAAATTCGAGAGGGCGCCGAGCGGGGCGTAGAACATCGCCAGGTAAGCCAGGAACGCGATCAGCTGCCCGAGCGACATGCTGCCGCCGATCACGTCGCGGCCGCCGACATACCAGACGATCAGCCCGCCGAGGCTGAACACGATCTGCATCGCCGCCGAGTAGGTGGTGTTGGTGTGCTCCACCCACTGCCGCCATTGCCGCAGGTGGTCGCTCGCCGCGTGGAACCGTTCCCGCTCACGGTCTTCCTGGGCGAAGGCCTTCACCACGCGGATGCCGGAGAGCATGCCGGAGAGCCGCGTCATCTGCTTGCTGGAGGCATCCCAGAGCCGGTAGTGCCGCGGGTAGACGTGCCGCCAGAAGATCCACGAGCCGAGGATCACCAGCGGCACCGGAATGAGCGTGAACAGGGCGAGCTTGGGATTGATCCAGACGAGCATCCCCCCGACCGCCACGAGCTGCACGATCTGGAGCAGGAAGCCGCCGGTCACCTGCTGCACGAGGCCGTGGAGCACCTCGCTGTCGTGGGCCACGCGGCTGATCATCGAGCCCACCTGGTGGCGGTCGTAGTAGGCGACCGACAGGCCCTGGAGCTTGGCCACCATCTCGTCGCGGAGCGTGGCTGTGATGCCGGTGCCGATGGCGCTGGCCAGCCGTCCCTTGAGCACGCCCACCACCGAGAGCAGCACGCGGGAGAAGGCGAGGGCCAGCACCACGACGAGCAGGGCCGTCTTGAAGTCGGGCAGCGCGTCGCCGGCCGCCGCATTCGCCCGGTCGGAGAGAATCTCGTCCACCATGTATTGCTGCAGCTTCGGCGGCACGAGTTCCGCCACGACGCCCACGAACGTGAGCAGGCACAGCAGCACCGCGCCGCGGGCATACGGGGCGAGCAGCTCGCTCACCCGGCGGAGGATCTGCCCCTTCTGCAGGCAGCGGGGGCAGGAATCGTCGGCCGTGGCCAGCCGCAGGCCGCAGCTGCCGCAGCGAGGCGGGTCGAGCGGGCCGTCGAGGTCGAGCGTGACGGCCTCGCCCGCGACGAGCCCCTCCCGCGCCCGCTCGAGCGCCCGGGAAACCTTGTGGAACCGGGTGGCGAGGCTGCTGGAATACCGGATCAGGTCGATCCAGACGTCGTCGGCCCGCACCTGGAGCGTGCCCCCGCCGAGGCCGGCGGTCGTGCGGACCTCCGTGACATCGGCCCATGGCACGCTGCGGAGCGGGCTGTCGGCCGACACGGCGGCGATCCGCTCGGGCGTGACCACGAGCGTTTCGCGGGCGGGGATGCCGTCGAGCGACACGTCGGTGTCGATCGAGAGCAGCACGGACGGTGGCACGGCGACGGCAGACCGCCTATGCTCGTCGGCCACGGCGGTCGCAGTGTCGATCGTGGTGTCCTTTCCGAGAGCCGGATCACGGAGACGTGTCATGCAGTACGCAGTGTGGATGGGTGGGGTTCGATGGGTGGCGGCAGGCTGGCTGGTCGCGATGGCCTGGGCCGCGACCGGGGTCGCCGACGAGGCCGGCTTCGAGCAGCTCTTCGACGGCAAAAGTCTGGCAGGTTGGCAGTCGAACGAGAATCCCTCCACCTGGAAGGTGGTCGACGGGGCGATCGTGGCCCACGGCCCGCGGAGCCATCTCTTCTACGTCGGCCCCGATGCCGCCAAGCCGGTCGAGTACAAGAACTTCCACCTCAAGGCCGAGGTGATGACGCGGCCGGGCTCCAACTCCGGGTTCTTCATCCACTCGAAGTTCCAGCCGGAGGGCTGGCCCGCCCACGGCTACGAGGTGCAGGTGAACAACAGCCAGACCGATCCCGTCCGCACCGGCAGCCTCTACAACGTCGTGAAGAACTTCACGCCCCCCGCGAAGGACGACGAGTGGTTCACGCTCGAGGTCGTGGTGAAGGGCAAGGCCGTGACCGTCGGCGTGGACGGGAAGGTGCTCTTCGAGTACGTCGAGCCCGAGGGCGTGATCGGCACCCGCAAGCTCTCCGAAGGCCTGTTCGCGATCCAGGCCCACGACCCGGGCAGCGAGGTGCACTACCGGAGCGTGAAGGTGAAGCGGCTGCCGTAAGGGCGAGCCGCTCGCCACCTCCCATACAAGCCCCCAGGCGCAAGCCGGGGGATCCCCGGGGTTTCAGTTTCCGGCCGGTCATGCCGATAATGCGGATGATG
>JBILVW010000207.1:0-5465 GCA_044370205.1 Pirellulales bacterium
GAGCGCGAAGTTGAACTTCTCGACGGCCCGCATGAGGGCGACATTCCCCTCGCTCACCAGTTCCTCGAACGTCCACGAGGCATCGACGAACTTCTTGGCGATCGACACGACAAGCCGCAGGTTGGACGTGATCAGGATCGCCTTGACCGTGTCAGCCTCGGTGAGCCAGCCCTCGATTTGCTCGATCTGCCGGAGCGTGGCCCGCTTCTTGTCGAGCCGGCCGCGGCTCGTGGCGGCGCGGAACTTCAGCCAGTTCATTCGGCGGAAGTAAAACTGCTCCTCGTTTTTGGTGAGCAGCCGGGTTTGATAGAGGCTGGCGAGGTAGGGCGTGAGGCCTTCACCGCGGGAGGCCGGCTCGCGATCGTGGGTCTCGAGCGGCACGGCCGCATCGGCCGGCGGGGTCGAGGCGAGAGCCTCGGCATCGGCCTTGAGGAACTCTCGGCAGGGGATGTACTCGATCAGGCGGTCGAAGAGCTGGGCCCGGCGGGCCCTGAGGGCCTCCCGCCGGGCGGCGTCGGCCGCGGCCGTCCGAGCGGTCTTGGGCGACCGCAGGGCGGCCGCGGAGCCGCGAACTTTCTTGAGCGAAACAGCCTTTTTGGCGATGGCGATCACGGAGGTCCTCCTGGCGGCCAGCCGACGAGTCGTCAGTGTCTGCCAGAAGAACCGCAGGGATCAGTTCGGATTAACGGGCTGTTTCAGCCGCCGCTGAATTCCGGGCCGCAGCCCGCCGCCGGCGCCGCCAGCCGGCGCCGCCAGCCGGCGCCGCCAGCCGGCGCCGCCAGCCGGCGCCGCCAGCCGGCGCCGCCAGCCGGCGGCCAGAACGCCCGCCGCTCCCAGGCCCGCCAGCACGACGCTCGACGGCTCGGGGACGACCTGGAAGGTATACACGCCTTCACCGACGACCGTAGTCGTTCCATCGAGCAGCGAAGTGGCCCGGATACCGATCTGGTAGATACCAGGCTGGGTGAAGGCCAGAACCTTGTGCACGTGAGAATCTGCAGGCGAGCTAAACACATCCCCCGAAAAGTTCGTATCGCCATGATTCAGAATCCACAGCGGGGAAAGGTCGTCCCCAAAGATGCCAAAGTTAGCCCCGGTTGGTGACGTAAAAGAGAACGGCGTGAAAGAAACTGCCCCGAAACTCTTTCCGGCAAAGCCTTCTTCCGTCGCCCAGCCAAGAAACGGAGTGCCGTAGTAATCGGTGTCGAATTCATCGAACGACAGCACCCACAGGTTGCCACCCTCTCCGACGCCGAGCGAGGATCCGGTGGCCACAAAGTCGTAGCCCGCGGTGTCCCCACCCCAGACAGCGTTCGAGCCGCTTTGAATCGCCTTCAGATTCGCGGTGACAGGCACGAGCACAACGGCGTCGCCCGGCTCATACACTACGCCATTGACTTCCGTCACCTGACTTCCGTCAACAGTGGCACCGTTGCCGACGTGAAGTTCCATTTCGAACGTCGTCCCCGAAGTCACCGGGTCGAATGCGACCCCGATGTCGCCGTGTCCGGCGGACCAAATTGCCGCAGCCAACACGTGGCCGGGGGTGAGTGCCGCGATGGCCAAAAACGCCAAGGCCTGTCGAAACCATGCCGAGCAGTTCGTCGTCAGCATCTTGGCAATAGTGGACGTGCGGGAAGTCATGGTGGCTCTCCTGGGGGCGGAAATGATTTGCAACTCTATTGCAAGTGTATCTACAGGCGTCCGTCATGCAATAGGATTGCATGACGGAGCGATCGTCGCCCGGCGACGCCAACGCATCGCGGCAGCGGCCGCGATTCCTCCGGCCGCCAGGGCAAGTGCGCCTGGCTCAGGCACGAGTGCGGCGTTGGCCATGGCGTCAATGCCGGCTTGATAGTTCGCAACCTGTCCTTTCTCAAAAGTGATGAGGAAAGGTGCCGAAGTCGTGAATCCCGTGGTGGCACCATCAGGCCCAAGCGTCATCACCACGCCATACAGTCCGTCGGCAGCAGTCGCCGGCACCGAATACGTGGGATGAACGTGATAGCCACCCGCCACAGGAACTGTGCTCACAAAGATTCCTGGCCCGCCGGACGTGCTCGTACCGGTGATCGTGGCCGAACGAGTCGAATTGCGTACCTGAAAAGCCGCAGATGGACTTGCGAGAGAAGTGCCATTCCAAAACAGCAATTCCCTCACAAAATCCATGCGGATGCGGTCTCCCGAGGCGAAGGTCGCCGATGGAGCGAACAAACCGGGGTCGGTCGTGGAGGAGCTCGTTCCGGATGTAACAAGAAAACCTTGAAATATTCGCATCGAAGATTCGCCGGACGATGTGCCGCCCGTGATGACGATCGGGCCTCCGTGGAGAGGCACGGACATGTTGATGTCAGTGGTTGCCTCAGCCATCGAAATACGAGTACCCGCCACAAGCGAAAAAATAATTGCAAAGCCAAAGGTCAGGATAAGAGTTTTCATGACGGTGCTGCTCATCATTGCGGCTTGGAAAAATCGAACATTTTGTCGACCCACTCACTGATTTGGGATTGATCGATGAGTTCGACATGGCCGTCGGCGTAGGCGAAGTGGCTGCCGCTTCCATGGCGGGAAATCTCAATTTCGCGATCTATGTAGTCCGAAATCCACGACTTGCGATGCGGCGGAAAATTGAACCACGAAGGTGAGTGCGTGTGATCAAAATGATCGAGTGAATCAGTCAATTCTGAAATTTCTGCTGAACGATTTCCCAAAACACCCGGATTCGATTTCTTCTCGAAGAGCATGATCGTCTTTGATCGAGCCGGGACCTTGTTGAGGTTGTTGATCGCGGTGCTCGACATTTGCTCATCGAAAGCCAGGTATCCGTTCGCGATATAGCTCGATTGAGGAGAAAAACGTTTTGCAGGATCAGGATGATTCGGGTCCGCATAATCGATCCCCGAATCAGGCAGGCCGCGCAGCCTCAATTCTCCGAGCGGATCGTCGGGGCAGCGCCGGATGGCGTCTACGCTCTCGACGAACGGCGAGATTTCTTGAATCCAGTGCCGCCGGCGTTCGGGCGTGTCTTCGCTCACGTGGCTCCGCGCCGGAAATCGGCCCCGATGAGCGTCGGCGTAATTGATGACGCCAAGCGTCACCTGCCGCATGTTGCTCGCACACTGGGTACGGCGGGCGGACGCCCGGGCGGATTGCACCGCGGGCAGCAGCAGGCCGACTAGAGTGCCGATGATCGCGATCACGACGAGCAGTTCCACGAGGGTAAAGCCGCGAGTAGTTTTGCACATGCGATTCACTTGCAATGCGATTGCATTTATAGGCTTGGCTGGCGACGCGTCAAGATGTGGCCGGCGGTGGAACTCCGCAGTCGAGCCGTCGTGGCTAAAACGTCGGTGAAGACGTTGGCAGGCTCATGCCTGCGGGGGCCACGGGGCGAACGCGTGAAGAATTGATCCGCGAGGCTCAGGAAGCCTCCGGAGTCGTGCCCCCTCAGGGGCGACTCCGCACCGGGATCAAGACGCGGTCACGAGCAGTTCCTGACGATCAGCGTCGGCCGCCAGCAGGTCGCGGGCTTTTTGCATCGACGTTGCAACTAGAGTAGGCGGCAACTGGGGGGGCGTCAAGCGGCCGGCGAGGACAAATCGTCGGGGGGCGTGAATATCGGCAAAAGCCGGTTTTTCAGCCCTCGGCGGCCATTGGCCCGCCCCGGCGTCAGCCCGACGTTGCCAGTAACTCGACGTCGAAGACGAGCGTGGCATTCGGCGGGATATTCGGCGGGCTGCCGGCTGCCCCGTAGGCGAGATTCGCCGGAATGATCAGCTGTCGGCGGCCGCCGACGTTCATCGACCCCACCCCCTCCGTCCAGCCGCCGATGACCCGGTTCAACTGGAAGGAGATGTTCGAGTTGCCGTCGAATCGCGTGCCGTCGAGCAGCCAGCCTTCGTAGTTCACTCGCACCGTCGAGGAACTCGACGCCGGCCGGGCTCCCGTGCCGACCGTCAGATCGCGATACTGCAGGCCGCTGGCGGTCGTGATCGTGGTCGTGTTCGGACGTGCCGCGAGTGCGGCGAGCAGGCCTCGAAACGGCACCGCGGATGCCGTCGTGTCGCGCTGGAGCGAGACGGCTGTTCCGGTGGTCGCATCGACGACGGTGAACCGACGCCAGGCCTCGGCCGACCGCCCTTCCTGGGCGACCGTGATCGCGTTGGCACGGCCGTCACCATCCGTATCGAGCGGCACGGCGGAGATCGGGGCATTGCGGCTGGCAAGATCGCCGAATGCCGATGCCGTCGCGAGCTTCGCATTGGCAGCGGCCGCCACGACGCCGTCATGCACTTCGAAGGTCGATGTCCCTCCGCGGAGCGGCGTCACGATGACGTCTGGAATCGAATCCTTGTTCACGCGGGCGGTCGTCACGGCGAAGCTGCCGGTAAACGTCTTCGTCAACGGTGAGATCGTGTCGAGCACCGCGACCGTGGCCGACGAGACATCGCGGATCTGCACGGTGGGTGCGAGGCCGCGGCCGCTCGCCACCACGAGTTCCGCCTTGCCGTCGAGCTTCGTGGCATCGACGATCTTGCCATCGGCAAACGTGCCGAAATCCCCGGCCGATAGCGACACGCCGGCTGTACCGGTGGTGAAGGGGGTGAACGACCGCAGCTGGGTGAATGGCGTGGCTGCGGTCGGCGTCGATTCGTAGATCTTCACCTCGCCATTGCCCACGGCCCGGGCCACCGCGAGATCGGCCCGGCCGTCTCCCGTGAAGTCACCCACTGCGAGAGTGAGGCCGCTGCGATAGGTCGCCCCGAAGGGCTGAAGCGAATAGCGGGTGTCGCGGACGAGCGACACGCTGCCATCGTCGGCCACCTTCTGGCTGAAGACCACGATCTCGGCGACGCGGCCGCGGTTCGGCGCGCCGATCACTTCCGGCTTGCCGTCGCCGTCGAGATCGCCGAGCGCCACCTGGATGCCCGTCTTGTGCGTGCTCTCGAACGCGAGCTGCTCGGCTTGCGTGGCGCCCGTCGTCGGGTTGACGAGCTTTACGACGGGCGTGCTCGTGGGGCCGGCGGCCGCCGCGATCGCCAGCGACTGCGGCACAAAGGCGTTGGCGTCGGTCGCCGTCTTTTCGACCGCGTCGAGCGTGACCTTCGCCGAGGTGACGAGCGGGCCGGTAGCCGATGGACTGATCGTGGCGAGCACAGTGAACGTGGCCTGTGCTCCCGCCGGCAGGTTGAGCGACTCGTTGAGCGAACCGGCGCCGACAACCGGCCCGGAGCCGCCGCCCGAATAGGCCGCTGTCCACGTGGCCTGGCTGATGCCCGCCGGGAGGCTCGAGGTAAGCGCGGCCTTCGACGCGGTGGCGTCTCCGGTGTTGACCACCGTGAGCACATAGGCGGTCTGCGAGCCGGGCAGATAGAAGTCGAGGCCGTCGGAGAGCGTGATCCCGAGGTCGGCTGCCATCAGGGCCCGCTGCTCCAGAAACTCATGCCGCAGGGCCTCCTGGCCGT
>JBILVW010000406.1:0-2912 GCA_044370205.1 Pirellulales bacterium
AGCCGAAGCCCAGCGTTTCCCACCGCAGGCCGCGGCCGCGGCGGCCGCTCCTGCTCCTGCGGGCCCGCGAAACCACCTGCCGCCGCTGAAAAAGCCCGCGCAATGCCATGATTTCTGCCATCGGAAGGGAAAGGAGCGAAACAGTGGGGATACTACGTTGGCGGGAGGGCAAAAGGTTCGCCGGGGTTGGCAAACTCTTCCTATTTTGGCCAATTTCTTCCTTTTCGGCTGGGAGTTCAACGATTCTCATGCCCCCTGACGGTGGTGCCGAAGAAACAGGTCGTATGGATTGTTCCAAGCTGCTGCCGACCGTCTGCCTGCTCCTGGCCGTGGCCGGGGCCCCGGAATGGGCCGCCGGGGCGCCGCCGCAGGCCGCCGACGCCCGCCGCTACGTGATTGCCGACGCCCTGTTCCTCCAGCGGAACAACGCCACCCAGGAACGGCCGATCGTGGTGAACGCTACGGACACCAACGTGCCGGTCGTCACGGCCAACGGCCTGAACGCCCAGATCGGGACCGGAGCCCGGCTCTTCTACGGCGACTACGGCTGTGACGGCCTGGGCTGGGAGGTGGGCTACACGGGCGTCTACGGCATGGACGTGAACCGCTGGTTCGAGAGCGACGCCGACATCCTGCAGGCCGGAGGGCAGCCTGGATTCGCGGAGGCGACCGGTCTCATTGACGGCGAGCGGGCCGATGTGTCGTATCGCTCGCAGATCAATTCACTCGAAGCGAATGCCGTTTGGCACTCGTTCGACGGCGGCCCCGATCGGCGGTCGCCCTATCCCTGGCAGCGGAGCCCGGGTTACGACGGCGGCCACGTGGATTGGCTGCTCGGCGTGCGATGGGCCGGTCTCGAAGAGGCCGCCCAGCTCGCGATCACGCCCGGCGGCTATCCCACGGCCAACACCTACGACGTGCAGACGAGCTCGAACTTGTTCGCGGCCCAGGTCGGCACCCGCGGCCGCTGGGCCTGGCAAAATTGGGCCTTCGAGGGCTGGATGAAGATCGGCATCGCGGGCAGCGTGCTCTCGCAGTCGCAGTCGATGTTCGACCAGCTCACGCCCCAGCCCTACCGCGGGCCGCGATCGAGCGACGACCTCGGCATGGGCATTATCGCCGACATGAACGCCTCGCTGATCTATCGGCTTACCGACGTCTGGGGCCTGCGGATCGGCTACAACCTCTTCTGGCTCACCGGCGTCGCCCTCGCCCCCGACTCCTGGGACTTCAGGGCGACCGCCGCTCCCGATGCCGGCATCGGAATCCGCAGCACCGGCAGCGTGTATCTCAACGGTGCCAACGTGGGCCTCGAAGCCCGCTGGTAACCGCGTGGCTCGCCATCTGATTTTCGTGCTCGGTGACCAGCTCGATCGCTCGAGCTCGGCGTTCGATGGTTTCGATCGGAAGCGCGACAGCGTGTGGATGGCGGAGGTCGCCGAGGAGTCGACCCACGTCTGGACGCACAAGGCGCGGATCGCGGTGTTCTTGTCCGCGATGCGGCACTTTCGCGACACGCTGCAGGGCGAGGGCATCGACGTCGATTACACGGAGCTTGCGGCGAAGCCAAAGGCGAAGGAGCCGGGCACGCTGGCCGCGGCGCTGGCGGCGAGCCTCGCGCGGCTCCGCAAGGCGAAGCAGGCCCCGGAGAAGCTGATCGTCATCGAGCCGGGGGAGTGGCGGGTGCAGGCGGCTCTGGTGGAGGCGGCGGGGGCCGCAGGCATTCCGCTCGAGATTCGGCCCGACCGGCATTTCTTCACGACCCGCGACGAGTTCGCTGCCCACGCCCAGGGCCGCAAGCAGCTGCGGCTCGAATACTTCTACCGACCGCTGCGGGAGAAGTTCGGCGTGCTCATGGACGACGGCGAACCGGCCGGTGGCCAGTGGAACTTCGACGCCGAGAACCGCGGCGCGTTCGGGAAGTCGGGTCCCGGCAGACTGCCAGCCCCGATGCGGTTCCCGCCCGACGCGACCACCCGCGGCGTGATCGACCTCGTGAATCGGCGGTTCGCGAGCCATCCTGGCGAGTTGGCCGACTTCGACTGGCCCGTGACGCCGGCCGACGCCCGGGCCGCGCTCGACGATTTCCTCGAACACCGGCTCGCGAACTTCGGCCGCTATCAGGATGCGATCTGGACGGGTGAGCCGTGGCTCTACCACTCGCGGCTCTCACAGGCGATGAACCTGAAGCTGCTCGACCCGCGGGACGTGGTCGCTGGCGCGGAGCGGCTCTGGCGGGCCGGCAAGGCGCCGCTCGAGGCGACCGAGGGCTTCATTCGCCAAGTGATCGGCTGGCGGGAATACGTTCGCGGCATCTATTGGCACTTCATGCCGGAGTATCTCGACCGCAACGCGCTCGGGGCCGAGCAACCGCTGCCCGCCTTCTATTGGACGGCCTCGACGGAGATGAACTGTCTCAAGGACGCGCTCGGCCAGACGCTCCGCTACGGCTACGCCCACCACATCCAGCGGCTGATGGTGACCGGCCTCTTTGCCATGCTCCTCGGCGTGAAGCCACAGGAGGTGCACCGCTGGTACCTGGCCGTCTACGTCGATGCGGTGGAGTGGGTGGAGCTGCCCAACACGCTCGGCATGAGCCAGTTTGGCGACGGCGGTGTGATGGCGTCGAAGCCCTACTGCGCGACCGGCGCCTACATCGATCGCATGAGCAACGCCTGCAAGGGCTGCCGGTTCGACCCGAAGCGGGCCAGCGGACCCGAAGCCTGCCCGTTCACGACGCTCTACTGGGACTTCCTCGCGCGGCACGAGAAGCTGCTGGCGAAGAACCAGCGGATGACGATGCAGCTCAAAAACCTCGGCCGCAAGGATGCGAGTGAGCTGCGGACGATCCGCCGTCAGGCGGACGAGCTGCGGAACGGGCTGGGGTGAGAATCAGTTGCGGCGGGATATCC
>JBILVW010000104.1:0-8342 GCA_044370205.1 Pirellulales bacterium
GCCCCAGCCCGTGGCGGCGGCCGATGCCATCACCTGGCCTGCCAGGCTCTACCCGCGGGTGCTTCGCGGCGGCGCGTATTACGACGAGCCGACCGAGTGCCGCAGCGCCGCCCGCCGCGGGTCACGAGATGCCGGCGGCACGGCCGACGATCCCGACTGGAAGGACGTCGATCCCAACCTGCCCAAGAGTCCCTGGTGGTACACCGAAGCCCCGGCGCTCGGCGTGGGCATGCGGCTGGTGCGGCCGCTGGCGGAACCCGACGCCACCAGCCGCAGCCGCTGGTGGGACGCCGACACCGACAGCATCCGCGAGGACGTCGCCAGCCGACTGACCGAAGGCCGCGGGGCCCGCGTGATCATCGATCCGAAGTTTCCCGACGACGTGAAGGCCGCGGGCCTCGGCGACTGATCGTTCCGACCGACATGGAGCCGTTTCGATGCCGACCGCCCGACCATTCCTCCTGCTCCTGGCCGCGTTGATCGCGGCGACATGCGGACTCGCCGTCGCCGCCGACTGGCCCGACTGGCGGGGCGCCAACCAAAACCGCCACTACTCGGGCCCGCCGCTCGTCACGTCGTTCGATGCCGAACAAGGCACGAACGTGCTCTGGAAGAATGAAGAGGCGGGGGGCATCTCCACGCCCGTGATCGTGGGGGGCAGGCTCTTCACGCTCGTCCGTCACAAGCCGGGCACCCAGGAGGAGGCGGAGAAGGTGCTCTGCCTCGACGCCGCGACGGGCAAGAAGCTCTGGGAGAACGTGTTCAACGTCTATCTTTCCGACGTGCCTGCCGAGCGGGTCGGCTGGTCGGCGGTCGTCGCCGACCCGGCCACGAACACCGTCTTCGCCCACGGCGTGTGCGGCGTGTTCACGGCGATCGACGCGGCGACTGGCGAGACGAAGTGGCAGCGATCGCTCCACGAGGAGTTCGGCTTCCTCTCGACCTACGGCGGCCGCACGAACATCCCGGTCGTCTTCGAGGATCTCGTGATCGCCAGCGCCGTCGTCACCGGCTGGGGCGACACCGCCCGCCCCGCCCACCGCTTTCTCGGGCTCGACAAGGCGACCGGCGTGGCACGCTGGATGAACGGCACGAAGGAACTGCCGGAGGACACGACCTACAGCACGCCGTCGCTCGCCGATTTCGGCGGGACCGCCGCACTCGTCTTCGGGTCGAGCGACGGGAGTGTCTGGAACTTCCAGCCGCGAACGGGCAAGGCCGTGTGGAACTTCAAGCTCTCGCGCCGCGGCATCAACACCGCGCCGCTCGTCGACGGCGACACGGTGATCATCTCGCAGTCGGAGGAAAACCTCGACAACACGTCGATGGGCTCGGCGACCGTCTTCAAGGCGGCCGGCATGGGCGACATCACGGCGACCACCGCCATCTGGCAGAAGAAGGGCGTGATGGACGGCCGCTCGATGCCGGTGGTGCTCGGCGAGCGTCTCTACTTCATCGACGACGGCGCGAAAGTCTACGCCTTCGACCGAAAGACCGGCGAGCCGATCGGCCGGCCGCAGAAACTGCTCGGCACGATCGTCCGCGGCAGCCCGCTCGTGGCCGACGGCCGGCTCTACGTCTGCTCGACGAGCGGCTGGCACGTGCTCGAGCCGACGGCCGACGGCGTGAAATTCGTGAACCGCATGCGGTTCGACGAGGAGGATGAGGTCACGGCCTCGCCGATCGCCGCCAACGGGCTGCTTTATCTGACGACGGGGGCCCGGCTCTATTGCCTCGGCACGCAGACCCTGCCCGACCAGAGCGGACCTGCCGCCTCTCCGCGGCCGGAAACAGTCTCGGCGGCCACGAAGGCTCCGGCCGGCGAGCCCGCCTGGGTGCAGCTCGTGCCGGCCGAGACGCAGATCGCCGCGGGCGAATCGCTCACACTGACTGCCCGACTGTTCGACGCCGCCGGCCGGTTCGTGAAGGAATCTCCGGCGACGTTCACCGCAACGGCTGGCACCATTGCGGCCGACGGCACGTACACCGCCCCCGCCGGAGCCCATGCCGCCGCGATCGTCACCGCGAAGGTCGGCAGTCTGGAAGGCAAGGCCCGCATCCGCTCGATGCCACCACTGCCGTGGCAGTTCGACTTCGGCGACATCCCACTGACTGCCGACCCCAAGACCGGCGTCGTCAAGGGCGAGCCGCCGCTGCCGTGGATCGGCATGCGCTACCGTCATGTCGTCCGCGAGGTGGACGGCTCCAAGTGCCTCGTGAAGGTCACGACCATTCCCAAGGGCACGCGCAGCCAGGGCTGGATCGGCCCGATCGGGCTTCACGATTACGTGATCCGCGCCGAGTTCCGAGCCCGGGAGACGGGCGTCGCGAAGCCGGGCTCGCCGGCCTCCGACACCCCGAAGGCTGCCGACAGCGACGCCGAGGCATTCCAGAAGGCGTTCGGCAATCCCGCCGCGCTCGAGAAGGCACGGATGCCCGACATGGGGCTCATCGCCCAGCGATACACACTCGACCTGATGGGCGCCGCCCAACAGCTACAGCTCCGGTCATGGCCGCCACAGGTGGCGACCCACTTCTCGAAGACGATCCCGTTTTCGTGGGAGGCCGGCCGCTGGTACGTGATGAAGCTCGAGGCCCGCACGAACGGAACCTCGGCGAAACTCCGCGGCAAAGTCTGGCCCCGCGGTGAGCCCGAGCCCGAAGCCTGGACGATCGAGGCCACGCACGAGGCGGGCAACCTCCAGGGCAGCCCCGGCTTCTTCGGCAACTCGAAAGATTCCGAGATCTACATCGACAACGTGACCGTGGAGGCCGTGAAATAATGCCCCGCTCAATCAACCACCCGCCGATCACGCCGCTCGCAGCTACCGCGCAGCTCGGGGTTGCCCCTACCGGTGAGCCGGCGTTGCTGACAAGCGAAGCCATGGATGGCGAAGCGCAGGCAGCATCGAGTGAGCGAAGGACAGGATGTCCGCAGCGAACGTCCGGCGAGACGGTAGGGGCAACCCCGAGCGGGCCCCTCTGTGCGGCCACCCTTGCATTGTGCCTGCTCCTTCTACCCTCGACAGCCCGCGCCGCCGACTGGAACCAATGGGGCGGCTCGCCGATTCGCAACAACGTGTCGCCCGCGAAGAACATCCCGGCCGAGTGGCAGCCCGGCGAGCTCGATCCCCAGACGGGTGCCTGGAAGCCCGAAACGAGCGAGAACGTCGCCTGGGTGGCGGCGCTCGGCAGCCAGAGCTACGGCAACCCCGTCGTGGCCGGCGGCAAGGCCTATGTCGGCACGAACAACGGCAAGGGCTGGCTGAAGCGATATCCCCCCGAGGTCGATCTCGGCTGCCTGCTCGCCTTCGACGCGAAGGATGGCTCGTTCCTCTGGCAGGACTCGAGCGAAAAGCTGCCCACCGGCCGCGTGCACGACTGGCCGCTCCAGGGCATCTGCTGCGCGCCGCTCGTGGAGGGCGACCGGCTCTGGTACGTCACCAGCCGCGGCGAGGTGAAGTGCCTCGACACCGAGGGCTTCCGCGACGGCGAGAACGACGGACCCTTCACGGCTGAGAAGGTGCAGGAGAAGGACGAGGCTGACGTCGTCTGGGTGCTCGACATGATGAAGCAGCTGGGCGTGTCGCAGCACAACATGTGCTCGTGCAGCGTGACGAGTGCCGGCGACTTCCTGTTCGTCAACACGAGCAACGGCGTGGACGAGGGGCACATCAACCTGCCCAACTTCGAGGCGCCGAGCTTTCTCTGCCTCGACAAGCGCGACGGAAAGGTGCTCTGGGCCGACAACACGCCCGGGGCCAACGTGCTCCACGGCCAGTGGTCGAGCCCGGCTTACGCCGAGCTGGGCGGCGTGCCCCAGGTGATCTTCGGCGGCGGCGACGGCTGGGTCTACTCGTTCGACGCCCGCGGCGAGAACGGACGGTCGAAGAAGCTCTGGGAGTTCGACTGCAACCCCAAGGAATCGAAGTACACACTCGGCGGCCGGGCCGATCGCAACCACATCATCGGCACCCCGGTGATCCATGAGGGGCTCGTCTATATCGCCGTCGGTGAGGACCCGGAGCACGGCGAGGGCGTGGGCCACCTCTGGTGCATCGATCCCACGAAGCGGGGCGACGTGTCGAGCGAGTTGGCGGTGAGCCTCAAGGATCCGAACACGCCGCTGCCCCGCCGTCGCGAGCAGGCGGTGATCAAGGAACAGGGCGAGGTGGCCCGTGCGAATCCTGGCTCGGCTGCCGTCTGGCACTACCCCGGCTTCGATGCGGACAAGAACGGCAAGCTGGACTTCGAGGAGACCATGCATCGCACCTGCGGCACGGTGGCGATCGCCGACGGGCTGCTCTTCGTGGCCGACTTCAGTGGGCTGTTCCATTGCCTCGACCTGAAGACGGGTCAGCCGCTCTGGACCCACGACATGCTGGCCGCCAGTTGGGGCTCGCCACTCGTCGTCGACGGGAAGGTCTACATCGGCGACGAGGATGGCGACATCTCGGTGTTCACGCTGGACCGCGAGAAGGAACTGCTCGCCGAGATCAACATGGGCAACAGCGTCTACTCGACGCCGATCGTCGCCGGTGACACGCTCTACATCGCCAACAAAAGCCATCTGTTCGCCATCCGGGCCGGGGCCAAGCCGGTCGCCACACCCGCTGCCACGCCATGATGCCCCGCGCCAGCCTCGTCATCCTGATCCCGCTGCTGGCCGGAGCCGCGTCGGCGGTGGCGGCCGATCTCGACGCCACGCCATTTCGGGTGCGGCCCTATCTGCAGAATCCGGCTCCGGATGCGATGACGGTGCGGTGGTTTTCGGAAGCCGCGGAGCCCGGCATCCTGACCTGTGACGACCGCACGTTCCCTTCCGAACCGGTGCTGGCTCGCGAACTCGATTACCAGATGGCCGAGCCGGCCAGTATGCAGCATGCATCGGTGCCGTTTCTCCACTCGGTGCGGATCACCGGCCTCGAACCGGCGACGAGCTATCCCTACGCCGTCGAGCAGTCGGGCGAGACGGCGAAGGCCGTGCTCACCACCTCGCCCAAGCCGGGCGAGGTCGGCCGCGGGGGCGGCGTGCGTCTGTTCTTCTACTCCGACGCCAAGGCGCAGCCCAAGTCCCGCCAATCGAGAGCGGCCTGGCCTACCTCGCCATCGCTGCCAGGTGGTCCGCGGCCACGCTGGGCGGGCGACCGCTACGTCGTGGAGGAAACGACCGGCTACCGCACCAACCTCGCCCTGATCGCGTCCCGAGCCGCCGAAAGCCTGCGGGCGGGAAACCCCGTTCTTTGCAGCGTCGTGGGTGATCTCGTGGAAAGCGGTGGTGAGCAGCGGCACTGGGACGAGTTCTGGCGGCACAACGCGGGCACGTTCGGCACGCTGGCCTCTCGAGTGCCGCTCGTCGCCGTGATGGGCGACCACGACATCTTCGGCGGACCGCCCAGCGACGACCGGCTGCGGGATCTCGGGGGCTACGCCGGTCCGATGACGCTGCTCGGCGCCCGCAAGTTCCTCACGTACTTCGAGCTTCCCGAAAACGGCGCCACCGACGAACGGCACATCGGCCGCTACCACCGCCTCGACTTCGGTCCGATCACGCTCCTTTCGCTCGATACCACCAACGGTGGCTCCGACGACGGACCGGACGACACGAACCATCTCCTCGACCGCCAGAGCGCCCCCCACATCCCCGACTACACTCCCGGCTCCGAGCAGCATGACTGGCTGAAACGCGAGCTCGAGTCGGCCCGGGAGCGGGGCGCGGTCGTGTTCGTCCAGTTCCACCACGCCCCCTTCTCGTGTGGCGTACACGGCCGCATTCCGGGCGAGACGGCCGGCCACGATCCCCATTCAGGCCGGCCCCTGCGGCTGCTCGCGGGGCTCTTCAAGGAGCATGGCGTGAAGGCCGTGTTCTGCGGGCATGACGAAATGTACGAGCACTCGTTCGCCGAAGGAGTGCATTATTTCTCGGTAGGGATCGGCGGTGACGTGCTGGCGGCTCCCGATGCGGAGCAAGTCAACGACCGGCAGATCTTCGTCGCCCACGATCATGCCGCGGAACACTGGCGGGGCGACGTGCTGGAGTCGGGGGGCAAACACTACGGCCACGTGCAGGTCGATGTGTCCCGCAGGGAATCCGGCCCGGGCTTCACCGTGTCGATCACCCCCGTGCACCTGTTTCCCGTGCTCGACCCCGACTCGCCGGGCAAAGTGCTCGACTGGGAACGGCGGGTCTATGACGACGTGCTCTCTTTCGATTCCGTGCCCCTGCCGGCTGCCGACGCCGCCCCTCGTATCGAGCCAGACCCCGCCGCGACCGACGCCTCCTCCCCGGAGAATCCGTGATCATGCTCCTCCGCTCCGCAATCCTCGCTGGACTGATCGCCTCGCTCAGCCTGGTGAACGCTCCAGCCGGAGACGTCGTGCCGGCCGACACGCTTCTGAAGGCGAAGCGGGTGGCCGTGCTCGGCGATTCGATCACCCACGACGGCCAATGGGTCGCCGAACTCATCGCCTGGATGGAGCGGCGCGGCACGGAGGCGGAGGTGATCGACGTCGGCCTGCCGAGCGAAACCGTGTCGGGCCTCTCGGAGGAAGGTCATGCCGGCGGAAAGTTCCCCCGCCCCGATCTCGCCGAACGGCTCGACCGTGTGCTGCGGGTCGTGCGGCCTGATGTGGTGCTCGCCTGCTACGGAATGAACTGCGGCATCTATCAGCCTCTCGACGAGGAGCGGTTGGCGAAGTTCAAGGCGGGCATCCAGCGGCTGCACGACACGGTGGAGAAGGCCGGCGCGACGATCGTGCATCTCACGCCTCCCGTGTACGACAAGCGGTCGGACAAGCCGGGGCCGGCCGGAGACGCCGACTACGACGCGGTGCTCGATGCCTATTCCCAGTGGCTGCTCTCGAAGCGGGCCGACGGCTGGCTCGTCATCGACGTGCATGGCCCGATGAAGGAGCTGCTCGCGGCCGCTCGCGGCCGGGATCCGGCCGCCCTCTTCGCCCCCGACACGGTGCATCCGAACCCGCAGGGCCACTGGGCGATCTGCCGGGCCGTGCTCCGTGGGCTCGGTGACGAGACCGCCGCCACGGCCGAAACCCCCGCGGCCCTCGAGCCGTTTCTGCCGGAGGTGACGAAGCGGATGCAGCTGCTTCGCGACGCCTATCTTTCCGCCGCCGGCCACCTGCGGCCGGGCATGGCCACGGGCCTGCCGATCGCGGAGGCCGAGGCACAGGCCCGGGCCATCACCGATTCGATTCGCTCCCGCCGGCTGCAGCTGCTCGGCGAAAAACACCCGAGCGGCGAATGGCGGATTCCACTGGAGTGGCCGCGGCCCCGGGCGGTCGATCCCGGGCCGGCCCCGAGCGGGCCGGCTCCCGTGCCGGCCGACGCGGTCGTGCTCTTCGATGGCACGAACCTCGATCAATGGCAAGGCGCGGAGCATTGGAAGGTGGCCGACGGCGTGGCCACGGTCGGCAAGGGGGCGATCTCGACCAAGCAGCCGTTCGGTGATTGCCAGATCCACCTCGAGTTTCGGATGCCGAACCCCGCGGCCGGCAAGGGACAGGGCCGAGGCAATTCGGGCGTGTTTCTCATGGGCCAATACGAGATCCAGGTGCTCGACTCCTACGAGGACGGCACCGACGGCCCGCTCACCTATCCGGACGGCCAGTGCGGCGCCCTCTACAAGCAGCAGCCCCCGGCGGTGAACGCCTGCCGCAAGCCAGGCGAATGGCAGACCTACGACATCCTTTTCACTCGCCCGCGGTTTCAGGCCGATGGATCGCTCGCGAAGCCGGCCCGCGTGAGCGTGCTGCACAACGGCATCGCGATCCACGCCGACACCGTGATCAAGGGCAACACCCTCTGGCACGCCCCACCCGGCTACACCAAGCACGCCGACGCCCTGCCGATCATGTTGCAGGACCACGGCAACCCGGTGCAGTTCCGCTCGATCTGGGTCCGCCCCTTCGAACCGGTTCAGGCGACGCTCCAAGCCGGCAGCCCGTAAATTTTTTTGCTTGTGCGCAAATTCTTGCGCTCATTGCGGTTGGCCGCATCGCCGCGTGTCGTAAGTCGAGACGCGGCGTCGTCGCCGCGGCCCCGGCCCCTTGCAGCGGAGCCGTCGCAGCCCTTCAATCTCGTCTCCTTCCTTTGACCCATGGACGAGGTGCAGCATGTTCATTACGAACGCAGGCGGATTCAGCGGTGCTCGACTTGGCTTGGTGATCCTCGCGGCCTGCACGATCTGCAGCCACACGGCGACGGCCGCCACGCCTGTGCCACGAATGATCGCGGCAACCGAAGGCGTGCAACGGATCGACGATTACGCCGCGGCGCTCGACGCCGCGCGGGCGACGAACGGCATGCTGCTCGTATCGGTCGA
>JBILVW010000105.1:0-8320 GCA_044370205.1 Pirellulales bacterium
AGGGCATGGATGCCCGAAGCGAGCGTCCGGCGAGCGGGGTGCGGGTCACCCGAAGCCGGGTTGGGCGAGTTGACCAGTTGGGTCAGCAGAAGTCGCGGGACATGCGGGGGAGGGAGACGACGGTCGTTTCCTCGGGCCGGAGTAGGGCGGCGGATTCGAGGTGGGTCGACACCACGTGCACCACCACGCCCCGTCGCTGGATCCGGCCCTGCACCACGAGCACTGCGGCGCGGCGGGCGGCCAGATCGGCTGCCTCCCACACGTGTGGGTGCACGACGATGTTGGCGGCGCCGGTTTCGTCTTCGATCGTGAGGAAGATCATGCCCTTGGCGGTGGCCGGCCGCTGTCGCGTGAGCACGATGCCGGCCACTAGCACGCGGCGCCCCTCCGGTAGCCCGACGGCTTCGGCGACCGTCGCCACGCCGTGGGCGGCCAGCCACTCCCGCTCGAACTGGAGCGGATGGGCGTCGAGCGAGAGTCCACCGGTGCGGTAATCCGCGATCACCTCCTCCTGTGGCGTGAGCGCCGGCAGGAGGTCGCCATCGTCGTCTTCTTCGTCATCGAGGTCTTCGAGCAGCGGCCTGTCGGCCGGGCGATCCAGGCACCGCATCGCCTCCCAGACCGCCCGCCGCCGATCGAGGCCGAGCGAGCCGAAGCCGCCGGCACGGGCCAGGTGCAGGAGCGCTTCGCGATCGAGTGCGGCGCGGCGGGCAAGTTCCCGCGGCAGCTGGAAGGGGCCGTCACGCCGGGCCGCTTCGATTCGCCGCCCCGCCGCCTCGCCCAGCCCATAGATCTGCTCGAGCCCGAGCCTGATCGCCGGCTGTGTGCCGGCTCTCGGTTCCAGTGTTGCATGCCACCGGCTGGCATTCACATCGACGGGCAGCACCTTCACGCCATGTGCCCTGGCATCGCGGACGAGCTGGGCGGGAGCATAGAACCCCATCGGCTGACTACCGAGAAGCGCCGCGGTGAAGGCGGCCGGATGATGGCACTTGAGCCAGGCCGACACGTAGACAAGTAACGCGAAGCTCGCCGCATGTGATTCTGGGAAGCCGTATTCGCCGAAGCCGCGGATCTGCCCGAACACCTGCTCCGCGAACTGCTGCGACAGGCCCCGCGCGAGCATGCCATCGATGAGCTTCCGGCGAAACTCCTCGATCAGCCCCGGCCGCCGCCAGGCGCCCATCGCCCGTCGCAGTTGATCGGCCTCGCCCGGCGTGAAGCCGGCCGCCACCACCGCCAGCCGCATCGCCTGCTCCTGGAAGAGCGGCACGCCGAGCGTCTTCTCCAGCACCTCGCGGATCGCGTCGTTGGGGTAGGTGACCGGATCCTCACCCGCCCGCCGCCGCAGGTAGGGATGCACCATGTCGCCCTGGATCGGCCCGGGCCGCACGATCGCCACCTCGATCACGAGGTCGTAGAAGCAGCGGGGCTTGAGCCGCGGCAGCATGCTCATCTGCGCCCGGCTCTCGATCTGGAACACGCCCACCGTGTCGGCACGGGAGATCATGTCGTAGACGGCCGGGTCCTCCGCCGGCACCGTCGCCAGCGTGAGCCGTGGCCCACCCGCCCTGGCCACGAGATCGAAGGCCCGGTGGATCGCCGACAGCATGCCGAGGGCGAGGCAATCGACCTTCAGGATGCCGAGCTCGTCGAGGTCGTTCTTGTCCCACTGCACGATCGTGCGGCCGTCCATCGTGGCCGGCTGGATCGGCACGAGGTCGCAGAGGTCGCCCCTGGTCATCACCATGCCGCCGACGTGCTGGCCGAGATGGCGGGGAAAGCCGACGAGCTGGCCGACGAGTGTCGCGAGCCTCATGCAGGCGTCACTCGCGGGGGCCAGCCCCGCCTCGGCCAGCCGCGTCGGCAGATCCTCCACGCCGTCGCCCGCGTCGAGCGCAGCAGCGATCCGATCGACACGATCGAGCGAGAACCCGAGCGACTTGGCGACGTCGCGGACGGCAGATCGAAGGCGATAGGAGATCACCTCGGCCGTCATCGCCGCCCGCTGCCGGCCGTAGGTGGCGTAGATGTATTGGATCACCTCCTCCCGGCGGTTGTGCTCGAAATCGATGTCGATGTCGGGCGCCTCGCGGCGCTCGCGACTCACGAACCGCTCGAACAGCACGTTCATCCGCGCGGGATCGACCGACGTGATGCCCAGGCAATAGCAGACGGCTGAATTGGCTGCGGAGCCCCGGCCCTGGCAGAGGATGCCGCGGCGGCGGGCGAACCGCACGATGTCGAATACGGTGAGGAAGTAGGCCTCGTAGCCCAGCTCGGCGACGAGCGCGAGTTCGTGGGCCACCAGCTCACGAACCTTCTCCGGGATGCCGTCGGGGTAGCGCTGCGCGGCCCCCTTCCACGCGAGATGAGCCAGGTGCTCGCGGGCCGTGCGGCCTGGAGGCACGATGGCGTCAGGGTTTGCGTATTTCATCTCGTCGAGCGAGAACGTGCACCGCGCAGCGATCTCGACGGCGTGGTCGAGGGCACCGGGCAGTGCCCTGAAGCGTCGGGCGATCCGGCCCCGTTCGTGCAGGTGCCGCTCGCCGTTGGTGAGCAGCTGCCCGCGGATGGCATCGACCGTGCTCCCGTGCCGCACGGCCGCGAGCACGTCGGCCAGCGCCAGCCGGGCCCGCTCGTGATACCGCACGTCGCCGGCCGCTGCGACGGGCACGCCGGCCTGCCGGGCCACGCGGGCGAACTCCTGCAGGCGGTCGTCGTCGTCGCCCTCGAGCGCCGCCTCGGCCAGCGCCCAGAGCCGGTCGTCGAATACGCTCCGCCAGTGGGCGAGGTGTTCGCTCGTGGTTTCCAGTCTGCCTCCCACGTGCGCCGCCAGCCGTTCGTCGCAGCCCGCCCGTTGCACGATCGCGGCCAGCGGCACGCCCGCCAGCAGGCCGCTCGCATGGGCCGCGATGTCGTCAAAGCTGAGGATGCAGCGGTCGGCCGGGCGATCACCGCCGATTTCGGCAGCCCGCGCATAGCCACGAGTGAGCAGCCTGCAGAGGCTTGCATAGCCCGCCCGATCGGCGGCCCAGACGACCAGCGGCGCGGCATCGCACGGCTCGAGGTGCGCCCCGATGATCAGCTTCATGCCCGCCTGCTTCGCCGCGCCGTGGGCCCGCACGATCCCGGCCAGCGTGGCCCGGTCGGTGATCGCCAGCGCCTCGTAGCCGAGCGCGGCGGCTGTCTGCACGAGTTCCTCGGGGTGCGATGCTCCTTCGAGGAATGAAAAGTTGCTCATGCAATGCAGCTCGGCATATCGCGATTCCATCGCACCGTCGTTCGTCATCGTTCCCTCCGTTCAGGCAAACACGCCATGCAGAAACCAGGCCCCATCCTTCAGTCGTCGGAAGAGCCAGAACCGGGCTCCCGTCTCCGTCTCGACCACGTAGTAGTCGCGCCGCACGATTGGCCCTCGCCACCAGGCCGTCTCGATCCGCTCCGGTCCGTGGGCCTGCGCGGTGCGATGCACCTGACCCTGCAGCCGAAAACGAAGTGGCGGCTGCCGCGGCGGCGTCGAGTCGTGGGCTGCCACCGCGACCAGGTCGGCCTGCAGCGGCTCGATCCGCAGGGGCCGCGGTGGCATCCAGAGCGGCCGCCGGCCGGCCAGTCGGAGCGGGGCCTGAGCCTGCGGCGTGGACGGATCCGCAGCGGCGCGATGTGTCGATCCCGCAGGTCCGCCGGCTCGCGTCCGGGCGTTTCCGCATGAACGGCGCTGGACGGCCGGCGGGCTCGCGATCCAGGCGTGCTCAGGCTGCGCATCGGCCAGCGGCCGGGGCTCGAACACGGCATCCCTGCCGAGCCTGCCCGCGAGGCGATCGAGCAGCATGTCGACCGCCACTGCCTGGTCTGCGGCATTGGCACCGCCAGCGGTGTTTCCATCATTCGCAAAGAGCGGCCGCTGCCGGCAGGCCGCTGCGGCGGCAGCCACCACCTCGATGGCGACGCCGTCGATCTCCCGCGGCAGCCGCAAGCGGCCGAGCCGCAGCCGCACCAGCTCCGAGAGGTGGCGGTTCGAGAGGCTCGGCCGAAAGAGGCCGATGTCGATGACCGTGGGAGGGCAGGGGGCCAGGCCGATTCCGGAGGGATGCTCGATCCGCACCTGCAGGGCGAGCACGCCCTCGCCGCGGGCGGAAAGCGGTGCAAGGCACTCGGCCAGCAGCCGCTCGAGCAGGGCTTCGAGCATGCCGTCGGTGAGTGTGGCCGTGGGCACCGGCAGTTCGAACACGTGCGTCGCCACGGGCAGGATGTCGCCGCCGCCGTTGCCGGCCAATGGCTCGGCGAGCGTGCCCACGAACTGCGCCCGTCGCCGCCCGAGCAGGGCAGGAAACCGTGACGCCAGACTCTTCGCCGACAGCTTGAGCACGCCGCCGACGGAGTCGATGCCCACCTCGCCGAGAGCCGCCGTCGTGGCGACATCGAGCCGCAGCGCCGCCAGCGGCAGCCCGGAAAGCATCGTGGCCTGCTCGCCGGCCGGTACGACCGCCCAACGCCGCGGCCGCTGGAAACGTCGGCCAGACGGGCGTGCAGACCCGTCGGCGGATGCGAGCAGGTCGGTATGGTGGGCGGCGGCCCAGGCGGCGCCGGGCGTATCGGCGATGGCGGCCCGGGCATGCAGCCCGCGGGCTGCGAGCGTCCACGCAGCCGTGCGCACGAGCATGCTCTCGCCGCCGAAAAAGCCGGCGGTGCCCGTGACGTCGAGATACATGCAGTCGGGAGATTCGTGCACGGCAGCCTCATCGACCGTGTCGATGGCGACGGCCGGAGAGAAGCGACGGCACCATCTGGCCAGCCGTTCGAGCGCGGCCCGGTCGCCCGTCGGATCATCGGGCACGACCTCGGCCACGTGGCAGGCCCGCGAACCGTGCGTGAGCGCCAGCAGCGCCATGGCCTCCGCCAGTGAGGTGCCGGCCGGAATCCGCAGGCCATGCCCGCCCCGAGATCGGCCGCCGGCCTCACGTGGCGGCTCGGCCCAAGCCCATGACGTCACCGTCATCACGCCGCGCCGCTCGCGTCGGCAGACGAACACCGGCACCTTTCGCCATTCAGGTCGCTCTCGCAGCCGGCGTTGCACCGGCCAGCGAGGCAGCCAGATCGTCATGATGCGCGGCATGCGGCTCCTCCCGACGTGAAGGCCCGCGATATGCTCCGGAGCGACGTCTCCCCGGCCCGCACCAGGTCGAGCACGACATCGACCGAATCAGTGGCTGTGGCAGTGCGGCCACTCCATGCGCCCCCCACGACCGCCAACCGGAGCGACCGTTCCGTGATCATTGAATCCGACGCCGCCGGGAGGGGAGTGACCGCGATCCTGGCCTCGGCCCACGATGGTTCACGGAGAGCCTCCTCGGGCCGCACGAAGAGCCCCACGGCGCCGCTCGCGCGGGCTGCCAATTGCCAGCGTCGCATGGCGGTCGTCCACTGCTGGAGCGATTGAGAACGCAGCGGCCGCTCGTTCCCACCCCAGATGGCCGTCGTTCGCGGCCAGGCCAGCACCGCCGCCACACCGCTGCACCTCAGTGCCTGGTCGATTGCCCAGACCTCGTCGTCATCGCCTGCAGGTCGGGCCACGATGAGTCGGGGTGCATCAGCCGCCTGGCTGCCATGCCTGCCCAGCCACGGCAGCAGGGCCGGCGGATGAAACCAGCCCCGGCGATCGACCACGATGATCGTGCGGGCCGCTGCGCCGTTGGCCGGTGATGATCCCGCCGTCGCCCCGGCCAGGCGACAGGCCACCATGCACGCCAGCGTCGCCGCCCCGGTGCCCTCGCCGACGGCCAGCCATTCGATCAGGCTGCCGCGTCGTATGCCGCCGCCGGGCAGCAGCGGGTCGAGCTGCCGGAATCCGCTCGACACGGCCTCCCGGTCCTGGACGCGGGATTGCAGCTGTCCGCCATCGACCACGCTGCCCGCCATCAATGCCAACCCGGCCTGCCCGAACGTCACCATGGCTGCTGTTTTCTCCGGCGTGCGACAAAGTATGTACGTGCGTACAGTATACGGAAGCAGTGGCGTCCGTCAACCATCTGGCAGGGGCGGTATGCTGGCAGGCACGATGCCCCGATTTGCCGCCTCGCTCCTCGCCGCCTCTGTCAGCTGTGTCGTCCCGCTGTGGCCGGCGCCAGCGGCCGAGCCCGTGATTCCGGCCGACTTCACGGCCTTTCAGCGGGATGTCTCGCCGCTCGTGCTTGCCAGGCGGCCCGTGCCGGCGAAGCACTGGCGGCAGATCGAGCCTGCGATTCACCACCTCGCCACGCAGCATGCCGATCGTCTGGCCGCGCTGCCCCAGGCCGAGCGGGTCGCCACGCTCGCGGCCCTGGCCGGCTTCGTCGATCGCGTCCGCGCCGCCCACGCTCCCGCCGCGGTGCTTGCCCCAGGCCGCACGGTGATCGGCCTGCTCGACCCCGCCCGCGGTCTCGACCCGAAAGAGATCACCGCCATCGCCACGGCCTATGGCTGCCGGCCCACGGTCTACAAGCGGGATGCCGATGGTGAGACGATTGCGACCGTGGCCGATGAATTTCTTGCCGCCGTGAAAGAGGCGGCTGCCGGTGATCCGCCGGCCACGATCATCGTCCTCGGCCACGGGCTGCCGACGGAGATCCAGAGCTATGCGATCCGGTTCGAACGGCTGGCGGCCGCGCTCATCGACGGCGCGGCCCAAAAACATGAGGCCACCTCGGGCTCACCGCAGGTCGATCTCCATGATCGGGTGCTTGTCTGCGACGACTGCTTCAGCACCGACTTCCTGATCAACCTCTGCACCGAGATCGAGGCCGAATGTCGCCGCCGCGGTCTGCGGCTGGTGTCGCTCCCGAATTGCATCGCCGGCACCAACCGAAACTGCGTGGGCCATGCCGACGTGGGCGAAAAATTCGTGCCGCACTTCTGGCGGGATGTGATCGAACTGTATTTCATCCGGCGGCCGCGGCCGCACGAGATCACGCTCCGTGACTTCTTCGAGAACGTGGATCGGATGATGTATGGGTATGGACGGGCGGCGATCGTCGAGGGGGGCAGTGTGACCGGCTACCGGCTCGTCGACCCCGAGGTCATCCAAGATCCCGTCGTGATCGTGCCACTCTCGGAGGCCGAGCTCGTGGAGCTCCGCACGATTCTCGATCTCCCCGCCGACGCCCCGCTGCCTGGCTGGCTCGACGTGGGGTGATGCGCCTCAATCCCCCGGTCGGTCGCCGGAGAGCACGAGCGCCGGGGGCACGCGGAGGATGAGCCGATAGAGCGCCGGCAGGATGAAGAGCGTGAACAACGTGCTCGTAATCACGCCGCCGATCACGACCGTGGCCAGCGGTCGCTGCACCTCGGCCCCGGTGCCCTCGGAGATGGCCATCGGGATGAATCCCAGGCTGGCGACCAGCGCCGTCATGATGATCGTGCGGAGCGACGCGCAGGAGGTCTCCTCGATGGCCACGTCGCGGGCCGTGCCGCGGGCGAGCCGTTCGCGGAGCGCGCTGGCCACCACCATGCCCGCGAGCACCGACACACCCGACAGCGTGATGAAGCCCACCGCCGCCGAGATCGAGAGAGGCATTTCCCGGAAGGCGAGAGCCCAGATGCCTCCCACGCAGGCGAAGGGCACGCTGATGAAGAGCAGCAGGGTGTCGGCCACGTTGCGATAGGTGAGATAAAGCAGCGCGATGATCAGGAGCAGGGCCAGCGGCACCACGATCGTCAATCGCTTCTGGGCCCGCTGCATGTTCTCGAACTGCCCGCCCCATTCCAGGCGAAACTTCCCCTGCGGCAGTTCCACCTTCTTGTCGATCTGCGCCTGGGCGTCGGCCACGAAGCCCCCCACGTCGCGGCCGCGGACGTTGCACTGCACCACCGTCCGACGCTCGCTCCACTCGCGGGTCACGAACTTCGGGCCGAGCACCGTCTCGATCGAGGCGATCCGCTCCAGGGGCACGCTCTCCCCCGCCGGCCCGCGGATCGGGATCGCCGCCAGCGATTCCGGGCCGGCCCGCAGCGACTCCGGGAGTCGCACCACGATCGGAAACCGCAATTGCCCCTCGACGATCTGACCGACCGCCTTGCCGCCGACGCTCTCCACGACGTCGAGCACCGCCTGTGCGGAAATCCCGTAGCGGGCGATCTCGTCCTGCTTCACCACGATTTTGAGAATCGGCTGGCCCGACACCTGTTCGACGGCCACGTCGGCCCCTCCGGGCACGCTCCGCAGCACGTCCGCGATCTCGTTGGCCTTTTTCACGAGTGAGTCGAGATCGTCGCCGAACACCTTGACGGCGATGTCGGCCCGCACGCCCGACACCATCTCGTTGATCCGCTGCTCGATCGGCTG
>JBILVW010000106.1:0-8315 GCA_044370205.1 Pirellulales bacterium
GCCAGCCCCCCCGCGACCGCTCCTGCACTTCACCATGACGACGTCGCGGCGATCGACCGGCTTCGCGAGGTCAACGCCCGGCTCAAGCAGGAGCTGGCGCGGGTGATCATCGGCCAGGAAGAGACGGTCGAGCGGCTCACGATCTGCCTCTTCGCACGGGGCCATGCCCTGCTCATGGGCGTGCCGGGCCTCGCCAAGACCCTGCTCGTGAGCAAGCTCGCGGAGTGCGTGTCGCTGAAGTTCAGCCGCATCCAGTTCACGCCGGATCTCATGCCGATGGACATCACCGGCACCGACATCCTCCAGGAGACGGCCGACGGCCGCCGCGAGTTCCAGTTCGTGCCGGGTCCGGTGTTCGCCAACATCGTGCTCGCCGACGAGATCAACCGCGCCCCACCGAAGACGCAGGCCGCGATGCTCGAGGCGATGCAGGAGCACAAGGTCACGGTCGTCGGCAAGACATCGCGGCTCGAGCCCCCGTTCTTCGTGCTGGCCACGCAGAATCCCGTCGAGCAGGAGGGCACCTACCCGCTCCCCGAGGCGCAGCTCGACCGGTTCATGTTCCTCGTGGAGCTCGACTACCCGTCGGAGGCCGAGGAGGTGCTGATCGCCCGCACCACCACGGGTGACGCGGTGCCCGCGCTCGAGCACGTGATCACCGCGCGGGAGATCATCGACTTCCAGCACCTCGTCCGTCGGGTGCCGGTGCCCGACCACATCTACGAGTTCGCCGCGAAGCTCGTGCGGAAGACGCGGCCGCGGGGCGAGACGGCCCCGGCCTGGCTCAAGCCGCTCGTCGCCTGGGGCGCGGGGCCGCGGGCCGTGCAGAACCTCGTGCTCGGCGCCAAGTCGCGGGCCGCCCTCGCGGGCAGCTACATGGTGCGGCTCGAAGACGTGGAGGCCGTCGCGGCCCCCGTGCTCACCCACCGCCTGATCACCACGTTCGCCGCGCAGGCCGAAGGGGTCGATGCCAAGGCGATCGTCGCCCGGCTGATCCGTGAGACCCTCGCGGAACAGACGGGCTAGTGCAGCTACGGCCTTTCATGAACCACCGGCTCGGCACATCGATAGAGGAAGGCGAGGGGATCGGCAAACGCTCGAGGAGCATTGGGCCGCCGCGGCCCACCGCGACGAGACTTTTGCCGTCCCCGAAGCCGGCGCTCACCTGAGCGGTTTGCGTTTCAAAGCCTCGCCCAGACTCCGCTCCTGACCACATGCTCACCGACCGCCAGCCTCGCAGCTTCCTCGATCCGCAGTCGCTCGCGCGGCTGGCGGCGGTGCCGCTCGTCGCCCGCAAGCCGATGGTGGGCGGGGTGTCGGGGCGGCATGCCAGCCCGCACCGTGGGTCGAGCATCGAGTTCGCCGAGTACCGCAAGTACGTGCCGGGCGACGACCTCCGCCGGCTCGACTGGCGGGCCTTCGGCCGGTCCGACCGGTATTACGTCAAGGAGTACGAGGCCGACACGAACCTCCGGCTCTGCCTCGTCGTCGACACCTCGGGGTCGATGGGCTACGGCTCCGCGGGGCAGACGAAACTCGATCTGGCCCGGCGGATCGCCGGCTCGCTCGGCTACCTTGCCGCCCAGCAGGGCGACGCCGTCGGCATCTCCTGCGTCGCAGACGGGATCGTGAGGTCGCTGCCCCCGCGGCGGAGCCCCGCCCACCTCCGGCTCGTCTTCGACATGCTGGAGGAGGCCCGACCCGACGGCGGCACGCAGCTGCTGCAGGTGCTCCACGAATTCGCCGAGACGATCCGGCAACGGGCGCTGGTCGTGATCGTGTCGGATCTGTTCGTGCCGACGTCCGAACTCGAGAGTGCCTTCAGCCACCTGCGGTTCCGCAGGCATGACGTGGCCGTGTTTCATCTGCTCGATCCGCAGGAGATCGGCTTCCAGTTCCAGCGGCCGACGCGGTTCCTCGACCTCGAAGGGGGGGCGTCGATCTTCGCCGATCCGGTCGAGATCGCCGATCGCTACCACCGCGCCGTGGAGGCCTATCTCGGCGACCTCAGGCGGATCGTGCTCGAGTCGGGAATCGACTATCACCGGCTGCTCACGAGCGACCCTGTCGAGCAGTCGCTCGCGCGGTTTCTCGTGGGGCGGGCCTCGGGCCGGGGGCCGCGGCGATGACGTTCCTCCAGCCTTGGGCGCTCGTCGCGCTGCCGCTGATCGGCCTGCCGCTGATCATCCATCTCATCAACCAGCGGCGGTTCCAGACCGTGAACTGGGGCGCGATGATGTTTCTGCTCTCCGCGCGGGCGCTCTCCCGCGGCTACTCGCGGCTCCGGCATTGGCTCATCATGCTCATGCGGATGCTCGCGGTGGCCGCCGTGATCATGGCGGTGAGCCGGCCTTTGTCGCGGGGCTGGCTCGCCCTCGCCGGCGGCGGAAGGCCCGACACGGCGGTGGTGATCCTCGACCGCAGCCCGAGCATGCAGGCCCGCGACCGCGAGGCCGCCGACACGAAGCTCGACACCGGCCGCCGTCAGCTGGCGGACGCGCTCGCCACGCTCGGCGCGGCGCGGACGATCCTGTTCACCGACCCGGGCCGGCCGCCGCTGGAGCTCGACGATCCGGCGGCGGTCGCCGATCTGCCGGCCGCCGGGGCGGCCGCCGCCCCCGCCGACATTCCCCGGCTGCTGCAGGCGGCCTACGACCACATTCGCGATTCGGCCGCCGGCACGACCGAAGTCTGGATCTGCTCCGACCAGATGGCCAACGACTGGGCGATCGACACGGGAGGCTGGACGAGTCTGCGGGAGGCTTTCGCCGCCCTTCCGCAGCCGGTCCGCTTTCAGCTGCTCGCCTTTCCCCAAGCCGCGGCCGGCAATCTGGCCGTGAGGGTCACCGCGGCGCGGCTGGAACGTCGCGGCACGGACCGCGACCTGCTGCTCTCGATCGCCGTGGCCCGTACGGATGACCGCGAGGCTACGACGGTGCCCGTCGCCATCGAGATCGGCGGCGCCACCTCGACCGTCGAGGTGGAGGTGAAGGGCCGCGAGGGTGTGCTCGCCGAGCATGTGATCCCCCTGGGTGCCCTCGCCGAGCCATGGGGCTTCGGCCGCGTGTCGATTCCGGCCGACGCGAATGGGGCCGACAACGAATTCTTTTTCGTGTTCGCGGAGCCGCCGGCCCGGCGGACGCTCGTCGTAGCCGACGATCCGGCCGTCGCCCGGCCACTCGCGCTCGTCGCCGGGATCGCCCCCAGCAAGGCGGTCGAGGCGAGTGCCGACGTGGTGCCGGTGCAAGGACTCGCGGCCGCGGCCTGTGAGGAGGCGGCGGTGCTGCTCTGGCAGGCGGCGTTGCCCGAGGGAGAAGACGCGAAGCTCGTCGAATCGTTCCTCGATCGCGGCGGACAGGTCGTCTTTTTTCCACCTGACGAACCCGACGACCGTGAGTTCGCCGGCTGCCGCTGGACGGAGTGGACGGCCCACGTCGAGCCGCTGGCGCCGGACACCTGGCGAACCGACGAAGACCTGCTCGCCAACACGCTCTCCGGCGCGGCGCTGCCAGTCGGCGAGCTTTCGGTCGCCCGATCGTGCGGCCTCTCCGGGGAGGTCGTGCCCCTGGCCGCGCTGCCCGGCGGCCTGCCGCTGGTGGCGCGGCGGCCGGCGGAGCGTGGAGGCATTTTTTTCTGCACGACGACCCCCGTCCCGCGTGACTCGTCACTGGCCGCCGAGGGTGTGGTGCTCTACAGCCTGGTGCAGCGGGCCATCGATCGTGGGCTCGAGTCGCTCCTGCCCGTCAGGCAGCTCGACGCCGGCGCGGCCGCCGCCGCGGTCCTTGCGACAGGCGCCGGATGGGATCGTCTCGCCGGCGCCGCCGATGCGGCGACGGATCAGCCAGGGATGCACGCCGGCGTCTATCGCCGCACGGAAGGCTCGGCCGCCGGCGGTCGCGGTGCGGTCGTGGCCGTCAATCGACCGGCCGTCGAGGACACCGCGCGGATGCTGGCCAGCGACCGGATCGACGGATTGTTTCAGGGCCTGTCGTTCGCCCGTCGCGAGGGGCGGGCAGGCGGCCTCGACAGTCTCGTGCAGGAGATCTGGCGGGCGTTCCTGATCTCGATGGTGCTGGCGCTGATCGCCGAGGGACTGCTCTGCCTGCCCGATCGCCGCCGGTCGCAGGCCGCGGCAGCTCCGCTCGGAGCCGCCGCATGAACGCCGCCTCCAGCCTCAGGTTCTTCACGACGCCCGGGACGATCGCTCTCTCGGTCCTGCTCGTCGCGGCCACAGCGGCCGTCTGTTTCGTGGCGTGGCGGAGGAGCGGCCTCGCCCGCGGGCAGGGGCTGCTCGAACTCCTGCGGCTCGCGATCGCCTGCCTGGTGGCGGTGCTGCTCAACCAGCCCGAATGGGTCGAAGAGTATCGTCCCGACACGAAGCCCGTCATCGCGGTGCTGCACGATGCCTCACCGAGCATGGACACCCGCGACGTTGTCGCCGCGGATGGTCCGCGGTCCCGCCGCGATGCCATCAACCCGCTGACGAATCTCGAGTCGTGGAAGTCGCTCGAGGAACGGTTCACCGTGCGGATCGAGCCTGTCTCGCCCGCGCCGCCGGCGACGGATACCGATCTCTCAGGGCCGCTGGCTGCCGCCGTTGATCGCTTCGCGCCGCTGCGGGCGATCGTGCTCGCCTCCGACGGTGACTGGACGGCCGGCGGCTCACCGCTCGCGGCGGCCCAGGCGCTGCGGCTCGCGCAGGTGCCCGTGTTCACGGTCGCGGTCGGCAGCAAGACGCGGCTCCCCGACGTGGAGCTCGTGAGCCTCGACTGCCCGACCGTCGGCGTGGCAGCCAAGCCCGTGCGGATTCCGTTCACGGTGTCGTCGTCGCTGCCGACCGAACGCACGGTCACGGCGACCGCCCGGATCTCATCAGGCGAAACGCTCACCAAGGAGGTGCGACTACCGCCGATGGGCACGGTCACCGACTGGTTCTACTGGACGCCGGCCGACGTCGGCGACGTCACCGTGACACTCGTCGTCGAGCCCGTGGAAGGGGAGCTCCTGGCCGACAACAACGAGCGAACCGCGCCGCTCTCGATCCGGCGTGAGACCCTCCGGGTGCTCGTGGTGGAGAGCATTCCGCGGTGGGAATACCGCTATCTCCGCAACGCCCTCTCCCGCGATCCGGGCGTCGAGGTCTCGTGCCTGCTGTTCCAGCCGGGTCTGTCGAAGCGGGGCGGTGGTAACAAGGACTACATCGAGCGGTTTCCGACGGGTCTCGACGAGCTCTCGAAATACGACGTCGTGTTCCTCGGCGACGTGGGGGTCGGGCCCGACCAGCTCACCGAGGAAGATTGTCGGTTGCTCGCAGGGCTCGTCGAGTATCAGGCCAGTGGATTGGTATTCATGCCGGGCTGGCGGGGGGAGCAGGCGTCGCTCGTGGGCACGCCGCTCGAGGAGCTCTGCCCCGTCGTGATCGATCCGACGCGGGCGGAGGGCTTCGCGAGCGATCAGCCGCGGCGGCTCGTGCTCACCGAGGCGGGCCGCGCGAGCCTGCTGACGAAGCTCGCCGATTCGCCTCAGGAGAATCTCGCGGTCTGGGAGAGTCTGCCGGGGGTGCAGTGGTATGGGCCCGTGGTCCGCGCGAAGGCGGGGAGCGAGGTGCTCGCCGTGCACGAGGATGCCGCCAACGAATACGGCCGCATCCCGCTGCTCGTCACCCGCACCTACGGCGCCGGCAAGGTGCTCTACATGGCCACCGATGGCGCCTGGCGGTGGCGCAAGGGCGTCGAGGACACCTACCACTACCGGTTCTGGGGACAGGTGGTCCGCTGGATGGCCTACCGCCGCAACATGGCCAAGGGGGAGCGGATGAGCCTGTCGTTCACCCCCGAGCAGCCGCAGCTCGGCCAGACGCTCGCTCTCGATGCCCGGATCGCCGACGCGAACGGCGAGCCGCTCGGCCGGGGTGACGTCACCGCCCGGATCACGGCCCCGTCGGGCAGCGTGGAGACGGTGCGGTTCACGCCGCCCGGTGGTGATGGCGAGTGGGGCGTGTTTGCCGCCACGGTCACGGCCCGCGAGCCTGGCCGACACGAGGTGGTGCTCGGCTGCCGCGAGACGGGCGACACGCTGGAGGCCTCCTTTTTCGTCCAGGGTTCGGCGGGTGAGGGAATCGGACGGCCGGCACGCCCCGAGGTGCTCGCCGAGATCGCCCAGGTGACCAGGGGCCGGCTCGTCCCGGCCGATGAACTGGCGGCGCTCGTCGAATCGCTGGCGGCACTGCCTGAATCGCCCCCCGAGATTCGACGGCTGCAGCTGTGGTGCCATCCGGTCGTGGCGGCGGCGCTCGTGGGTCTGCTCGGGGTATTCTGGATAGGACGCAAATGGCAAGGGCTTGTGTAACGCTGATCCGAGCAGTGTGTGGCGACTTCCACGGGCCTGGACCGGCTCGCGGGCGGCATGAGGTGCCTCGCTGGCGGCCGCACGCCACGCTCGGCATCCTCATGCCGACTCGCTCGCCTCCGTTTTCCGTTCAACGGGAGATACCGTCATGAGCGTTGCTGAACGACAGCGGGTCGGACTGGATGCCGTCGAGCTGCCCCTTTCGCTGCCCGTCGAGCTCGACCGCAGGCTGCGGGAGTTCCGTGGTCTCGTCTGGTGGATCAAGCTCGTCGAGGCGGTGGCCGGTGCCCTGTGCGGCGTGCTCGTCGCCTATCTGCTGCTCTTCTGTCTCGACCGGCTCGTGGAGACGCCCCGCTGGATGCGGCTGGTGATCTCGCTCGGTGCGGTGGCGGCCGCCGCGGCGATTCCGCTCGCGGTGCATCGCTGGATCTGGAACCACCGCGGCCTCGATCAGGTGGCCCGGCTGATCGCGCGGCGGTTTCCCAGTCTCGGCGACCAGCTGCTCGGCATCATCGAGATCGTGCGGGGGGAGTCGAGCGCCGAGATCGCCCGGTCGCGGACGCTCTGCGAGGCCGCGATCGACCAGGTGGCCGCGCGGGCGGTGACCCACGACTTCCGTTCCGCCCTGCCCCGCTCGCGGCATCGCCTTTGGATGGCACTCGCGGCCCTGCCGGTCGTGGCGGCGGTGATGCTCGCTGCCGGCGTTCCCGGCGCGGCGGCCAATGCGTGGGCTCGGCTCGTGGCGCCCTGGGCTTCCACGCCGCGATACACGTTCACCCGGCTTGGGGATCTGCCCGAGCGGCTGGTCGTGCCGCATGGCGAGCCCTCCGGCTTCACGATTGCGCTCGCCGACGAAACGCAGTGGCGGCCCGACTCGGCCGTGGCCCGGATCGGCCGCCGTCCGCCGCTGCGTGCGGGCCGCACCGAAGGTGCCTACGCCTTCGAGCTGCCGGGCCAGCTCGAGCCGGCGGAGATGGCCCTTGCGGTGGGCGACGCACGGGCTCGCGTCGTCGTCGAACCCATGCTCCGGCCGGAGATCACGACGGTGGAGGCCGAGATTCGGCTGCCTGACTATCTCGGCCGGAAGGACCCGCTCCGGCAGGACGTCCGCGGCGGCGTGCTCGGGGCCGTGAAGGGAAGCCAGGTGTCACTCGTGGCTACGGCGAACCGCGACCTCGCGGCGGCGACCATCGACGGCGGAGCGGTGACGCCGTCGGGAGACGTCGTTCGTTCTCCTGCGGTGCAGCTCACCGACGAGCGGACGCTGACGATCGGCTGGCGGGATCGCCACGGACTCGAGGGCAGCCGGCCGCTGTCGATCACGCTCGCTCCCCGCGACGACGCGGCCCCCAGCGTGTCGCTGGTCGATCCGCCGCCATCCCGTGAGATGCTGCTCGACACCGACACGCTGCGGTTTTCGGTGGCGACCCGCGACGACTTCGGCATCAAGGAGGTCGGGCTCGTCTGGGCCGGCGATCCCGGTGACCAGGGCTCGGCCGCTGCCAAGGGAGAGTTGCTCCTGCAGGCCGGTGGCAGCGACTGCGAGGCGGTCGATGCGGCGGCGGCATTCTCCCCGCGGGCGCTTGGCATCCCTCCGCAGCCACTCGTGATCCGGGCCTATGCCGAGGACTACCTGCCCGGCCGCGGCCGGACGTATTCAACGCCGCTGATCGTCTACGTGGTCGACCAGGCCGAGCACGCCCTCGTGATCAACGAACGGCTCAACCGCTGGCGGCAGCAGGCCGGCGAGGTTCGCGACCGGGAAATGAACCTGATGGCGACCAACCGCGAACTGCGGTCGCTGCCCGCCGAGCGGCTGCTCGAGGCCGACACGCGGCGGAAGCTGGAATCCCAGGCGGCGGCCGAGGATGCCAATGCCCGCCGGCTCGACCGGCTCGTCGATGCGGGGGCCGGCCTCGTCCGCGAGGCGATGAAGAATCCCGAATTCGAGGCGCAGATGCTCGAGC
>JBILVW010000107.1:0-8195 GCA_044370205.1 Pirellulales bacterium
CAGGGTGATGCCGGGCCGCGTGAGGCGAAAGCGGATGTCGTCGGCCTCGCGGAGCCGATCGGCCACCGTGGGCATCGGCCGTGGCCCCTTGGCATAGAGATCCCAGCGGAAGGCCGTGTTGGCACAGAAGTCCTTGTGGGCCTCGGTGACGAGCCGGTTGGTCGTGGTGCGGAAGAGCTCCTGGAACTCGGGCCGCACGCAGAGGTCCCAGAAGTTCGTGAACACCGGCAGGCTCCCCACGAACGTGAGGCCCGCGTTGCCGAACATCCCGGCCACGTCGGCGAAGTAGAAGCTCGTCCAGTGCTCGTTGAGGTATTCGTGGGCCAGATACCGCACGTCCTGCTTGAGCAGGGCGTCGACGTAGGCGGCCGCCCGGGGATTGTCCTCGAAATACTTGGCGTGCCGGTCGCGAATGAAGACCAGATAGGCGAGCGCGTCGCGGATCCGCTGGATGCTGTCGCCGGCTCGCAAAGCCGCATACTGCAAGAGGATGCCGCGGATCGGCTGGAGATGGGCCCACCCCGGCATGGCGTTGTAGCTCACGAGGAGCAGGCCGCCGGGAGCGAGGTGCTCGCGAGCCACGGCGAGGATTTCATCCCGCACCTGTGGCGATACCCAGCTGAAGACGCCATGCAGGGCGATGAACTCGAACTGGCCGAGGTCGGCAGGCAGGTGCCCGAAATCCGACGTGATCACCCGGGCGTTGGAAAGTGCGCCGGCGGCGATGTCGCGTTCCGCCGCTGCGGTGTGCTCGGGATTGAGATCCACCCCGACGAATTGACCGTCGGGATTGGCGGCGGCGAGCGTGGCCAGGGCCCGCCCCAGTCCGCAGCCGAGTTCCAGATAGCGGTAGCCCGAGCCCCGCGGCGGCACCACTCGGTTGAGCGTGGCCACGTAGCGGAGCGCCACCGGCGCCATGTTGGGATAGAACCCGGGGATGTACGAGACGTCGGTCACATAGCCGGAGGCTGGCGTCGTGGTCATGGCTGCGGAGTCCCTCGATCGGGTTACTGTACCACCGACTTGCTGCCCTCGGTAGAGCCGCCGATCGGGGCGCCCTCCGGCATCGGCCGGCCGGCGGTCGGGATGTCGAGGCGGTGGAGCTCCTCACGGACCTGGCGGTAGGCGGCGAAGCTGTCTGGATAGCACCAGAGGGTGATCGTCGTCTCGGGCTTCGCACCGGAGAGCACCCGTCGAAACCGGGAGCCCGACGCGAGTGCCTCGTCCATGGTCTCGCCGTACGCCTCATCCACCGCGCGAACCACCCACTCCCGCGAACGGATGAGCACCTGGCCCCGAGCCTGGTCGATCTTGGCCTCGATCACGTAGTCGAGCTTGAATCCCTGCTCGGGTCCCACCGTCTCGATCCGTGAGGCCAGCTCGGTGATCGGGCCGGAGTGTCGCTGCGTGTGGTTCTTCGCGAGCTGAAACAGCTCCTCGAGCGGAATGTAGGCGATCCGTCCGCCGGCGAGGCGGAAGTGCATCTCTTCACCGTTGACCGTGCGGCCGATCGGCGTCGGATAGGCGAGCACCTCCTGGGTGGTGGCCGGCGCATGGGCGAGCAACTCGGTGTCTTGCTTGACCCGCGTGATCTCCTCCTCGAGGGATTGGCGCCGCGACCGCGTTTCGGCGGCGGCGATGTGGGCGGCCTCTCCCTCCTGCTTGCGGCGTTCGAGCGCGGCCTTCGCGGCCGATACCGCCGTCGTCAGCTGCAATCGGGCATCGGCGGCGAAGGCTGCGGCGGTGGCCACCGTGCGGGCCTGCGTCTGCAGTTCGTCGATCTCGCTCTCGGTCGAGGCGACCGTCTCGGCAAGGGTGCGAACCTCCTTCTCGAGCGGCCCGGTGTCGGCGACGGGCTCGGGCGGCGTGAGCACGATCTGCTGCACCCGACCGCCGATCACCATCACCAGAATGATCAGGATGCCGACGATGTTGGTGACAACGTCGAGAAACGAGTCCTGTCCCGCATCGCTGATCTCAGCCGGCCTCAGGCGTGCCATCGTGTCGTCTCCAACGATTGGGGTGGGGCGTGCTCACCGCGGGGGCGAGCCGGCATCGGCCCGCCGCACCGGCGGCAACGGCCTGATCTGGTTGTCTTGACCGCTGCGGCGGGTGTCGAGGCCGCTGTCGGCGAGGAGCCGCTCCAGTTCTTCGCGTCGGCCGCGACCGTCGGATGTCTCGGAGAGCACCAGTTCGGGCCGCCAGTACATGCGGTCGCCGGCGATGCCCCAGCCGCCGACCTTCGTATGCACGGCCTGCACGAGCAGATCGACGGAGTCGATGGTGTGGATGCCGATCGGGATCCGCGTTTCTACGCGACCGCCGCCGTCGGCGAGAATCCTGAATTCAGTGGCGCTGCACTCCAGCCGAATCGGCCGCGTGATCGGCACGGGACGATCGTGCGTGGCCAGGCTCGCCCAGTTGCTGCCGCGCTTTCCGGCCATCGAGACTCCGGCTGACGAGCCGGCCGATGCCGACACGCCGCCGCTGCCCTGGGGCAGGCCCGGCATCGAGGGACCCGAGCCGCCTCCGCCAGAGGAGCCGGCCGCACCGTCGATCGATCCGCCTCCTGAAGATGCCGCACCGCCACCGCCCGCAGTTGCCAAGCCAGAAGAGCCGGCGCTGCCCGTGCCTCCGGCCGAACCTGCCGATGCGGAGGCATTCCCCGCCGCCTCTCCGCCACCAGGTCCGCCCCGAGCGCCAGCCTGGCCCGTTGCGTCGTTCTTTGTTCCTGCCGGTGATCCGTTTCCGAAGGGTGCACCGGCCGCCTCGGTACCGCCCGGCTGGATCGGATCGCTCCCCGCAGTCGGAGCCCCACCGGGAGCAGACGCATAGAACTTCGACGGCCCCGAGTAGCGGTCGCCCAGCGCCCCAGCGACCGACGAACCGGTGCCACCGGCATCTCCGCCAATCGTTCCCCCGGGTAGCCCTCGGCCCCCTTGCCCGGAGCCGACGCCCACCGAGCCATCGCCGGTGCCGCCCGCAACGAAGCCCCGACCCGGCTGAGCGCCGCTGCCGTCACCGCCGCCGTTGCCTCCTCCGCCGTTTCCGTTGCCGCCGCGGCCGCCCGCGGCCTGCTCTTCGGTCCAGTCGAATCGCGATTGGTCGCCGAGCACGCTCGGTCCGCCGTTGGCCACGACACCGCCCCGCGTGGTGGCGGCCCGATACTGTGTGGCCGGCTTGGCGGGACGGGCAGGCCGCACCTGCTGCAGCCAGGCGAGCCGCCGCCGCGACTCCTCGACCGCCCGCCGTTCCGCGTCGGCGAGGGTCGGATCCGGAGGCGGGTAGTTGAGCTGCCAGTTTTCGTCGATGAACTGATAGCCGAACTCGCTGCCCCACGACTGGATCGCCTCGCGGGCCGCGTAGTAGGCCATCACGCCGGACGGCCGCACGAGCAGCAGCGGATAGGGCTGCACCTGAGGCACACCCGCTTCTCCCGGCGCCGCCGCGATGTGCTCGCGGGCCGCACGCAGGGCGCTGGCCAGCGGGTTGCCCGGACCGGGCGGCCCCTCGAAGTCGCCGGGGCCCAGACGGATGCCCTCCGGCTGCATGAACACACCGTCGATGCAGCATTCGATGTACAGCGGCCGGCGATGCGTGCCGTTCGATCCGACGTAGGGCACCACGGCATAGGCCGGCGGCTTGTCGGCCTTGCCTGCCCGCTCCTTCTCCAGCGCGGCCCGGGCCTCGGCCAAGGCCCGCTCGAGCTTCGCGACGGCCTCCGCCTCGGCGGCGTCGGGCTGGGCTCCGGAGGCAAGCGCCTCGGCAGTGCGTTCCAGCGACTCGAGCTCGTCGGTGATCCGTCGCGCGTCCTGCTCGACACCGGCCAGCTGCATGCGGGCCCGGGCGAGATCGTCTGCCGTGCGACTCCGGATCGACTGCAGCTGCTGGAGCCGCCAGGCGAGCTCGTCCTTCGCAAGCGACAGCTCCTCGGCCCGTGCCGCAGCAATCTTCGCCGCCTCCGGATCGACCGAGGGCCGCTGGGCCGATCGGCTGAAGAGCACGAGCAGCACCAGCAACGCCCCCATCGTGCAGAGGAGCACGGCGAGGAACGGGAACAGCGAGATGGAGGGTCCGGCGACCGGACGAACGCGGCTCATGCAGCCTTTCCGGTGGCCCGCACGGCGTGCAGATCGACGCGGCGTGCGTCAGCCGTGACGTCGCCGGCCCGGGCGGCCAGAAGCTGCACGGCAGCCGCGAGCGTGGCGAGCGTCTCTTCGAACCGACCCGTGCTGGCCAGCCGCGTGAGATTGGAGTCGAGGCTGCGCTCGAGCGTCGTGATGTCGCGGGTGGCATCGACGACGCTGCCGAGCACCGCCGTCTGCTCGGAAAGCGATTGCTGATGCCGCTCGAGTCCGCGAACCGCCTCGGCGAGCGAATCGGCAGCGGAGGTCCACCGCTCCTCGCGGTGCGAGGCGAGCTGATCGTGGGCCCGGGCCAGCGATTCGCCCCAGCGGGAGAGGCTCGATTCGAGCGAGCCGCCGATCGCGGCCGTCATCCGCTCGCCTGCCTCGTCGAGCAGCTGGCGAATGCCACCGACGGCCGTCTGCTCGAGCGATCGCCAGGCCTGCTCCTGGGCGTCGAGGAGCTGGGCCGAGCCGCGGGCCATCGTCTCGCCCAGCCGCGCGATGGCCAGCGCCGCGCCATCCCCGCCGCTGAACGACTGAAACCGTCCGCCGAGTGCCTGCCAGGCCGTCTCATCGACCCGCGCGAGCAATCCCTGCTCCGCCCGATCGACGACGAACTGCAGAAACATGAGCACCATCGAGAGCCCGAGGGCCGTGGCAGTCGTGTCGAACGCAGTGCCGAGCCCGGCGACCACGCCCGAGATATTTTCGAGTTGCGTGGGAGAAAGACTCGCGATCGCGACCGTGATCCCGATCACGGTGCCGAGAAAGCCCATGATCGGGATGGCCCAGATCACGAACCGAACGAGGCCGTAGCCCTGGGCGGCCCGGGCCGCATCGAGGTCGGCGAGATACTTGAGATGGTCGTTGAGGCCGTCGGAGTCGCCCGTCCGAACGACGAAATCGAGGGCCTCGCGGGTGCGGCGAGGCAGATAGCCGACAGCTTCCTCGGGCACGGCGGCCGCGAGCGTGGCGGCCTCGGCCGGCGATTGGCCCCCCTCCGGAATCGGCTCCAGCGGTGACTCGTCGGCGGTCCGCAATTGGCGATAGATCTCCCCGCCCTTGATGGCCAGCGCCGCGAGGCCGACGCAGAACATCGCGACTTCGACGTATTCGACCCAGTGGCCGGCGAGATACCGCACCACATTGGGGTCGCTGATCATCCCGCCATGGATCAGCCCGAAGAAGCAGAAGGCCAGCGCCCCGCCCCAGAGCAGTGGCGAGCGGAGCAGGACCGCGGAAAAGGCATTGAGAGACGACACCGGATGGCACCTCCGAGGCGGGCTGGACACTGCCGACGGGCCGTTCGGGCCGCTGGCATCTTCCCTACCATCGGAACGATCGGCCGAGTCGATTGAATCGAAAGAGTCCAACCGAAGGAACACCAGCCAGCGACGGCGAGCCGGGGGCCTTGCGCAAGACAGGCGGGCTGGGTTTTTGGGCTTGTGGAGGGACGGGGCGGCCACGTACAGACCCGTCTGTCGAACGCCGCCGGAGCTGTCTCATGCGCAATCGAAACCTGGTGCCGCTGACTGCGATCGGCCTGCTCGCTGCGATCGCGTCTACGGGCCCTTTGGCCGCCCAGCGGCCGGAGATTCCGGCGGCCGGTGGCTCCCTCTGGGTCTCGGACTCCCCGCTCGATAACGGCCGCCGACTGCTGATCGTCGTCGATCCGGCCACTCGCCATGCCGCCGTCTATCACGTCGATTCGCAGGGGGGTGGTCTCACGCTCAAAAGCGCCCGCGACATCTCCTCGGACCTGCTGCTCGACGAGTTCAACGTGCAGGAGCCGACCCCGGCGGCCCTGCGAAAAATGCTCCAGCAGGCCCGAGAAACCGGCCCCGTTCGCTGATCCCCCGGCTTCCGCCGGGGGCTTCTATGGTGGAGCCCCGTCCATAACAAGCTCGGTGACCCCCCGGCTTCCGCCGGGGGGCTTCTATGGTGGAGCCCCATCCATACAAGCCCCGCGTGGAAACGCGGGGATCGGGGTCAAAAACAAAACCCTACCCGAGAAACCGGCCGCTGATGCTGTAGCGGTGGTGCGGTCTGCGCCGGGCCGCGGAGGCGGGCGGTAGAATGAAGGGGTGGGTGCGACGAAAGAAGATACGTGAGGTTCGGCGGCGACAATCCCCCGGGGCAGTAAGGCACGCAGGATGGCTGGAAAATTCCTCTCCCTCGAGGAGGCTGCTCGGCAGCTCAACGTGAGCGTTGACGAGGTGCATCGCCTCGTCGATCGGAAGAAGCTGTTTCCGATGCGGGATGGCACCACGGTCAAATTCAAGGTCGAAGAGGTCGAGCGGGTCGCCCGCGACCTTGCCGACGAGGGGTCGCGGTCCGACGCCCTGGCGTTGGATTTCGATGCACCGTCGGCTCCGCCTGCCGCGCCGGCGGCGCAGGTCGATGCCGATGATCTCGCCGTGGGTGGCGCGCTCGACGACGGCGACTGGGTGTTCGCGGCCTCGGGCGTGCACGCCGGATCGCAGACCATCGTGCGGGGAGGCGACGCCGGGGCAGCCGCCGGTGCGGCTGATGTATCGGGCCTGTCCTTCGCTTCCGATGACAAGGCAGAAAAGCGTGATGCGGCGAATCCGGCGAGCTTCATGGACGACGACCTCGTGCTCGACTCGATCGCAGCCGGCTCCGCCATCGCGGCATCGCCCGAGTTGTCGGGGTTCGAGCTCAAGCCGCCGGCGACGGGCGATGCCGGGGTGATGACACTCGACCTCGGCAACGCGGTGGGCAGCGGCTCGGGCGAGATCGCCGGACTGTCTGGAATCTCCTCTCCGGCTCAGCCCGCGAATGCGTCGGCGGCGGGCGTTGCGCTGTCAGGACCGCTCGACAGCGGCCTATCGCTCGAAGATGGCGACATCCAGGTTTCGGGAATCGACCTGGCGGCCGCCTCCGGCATCGGCTCGGCGATCGGCGCCGGCGGTTCCCTGGCCGGAGGATCGCTGGCTGCTGGATCGCTGGCTGCGGGCTCCATCGCCGGCGGCTCGCTGGCGGGTGAGGAGTTCGATCTCGGTGATGTCGGAGACGAGGAAAGCGCCTCGGTCGTGATCGCGACCGAAGAGACGGGCGACTCGAGCTTCTTCGGCGCGGCCCTCGAAGACTCGGCATCCGTCTCGCTCGAAGAGAGCAGCGTGTCCGACAGCATGGCCGGCATGTCCATAGGCATTCCACTCGAACACGTCGCCGAGACCACGTTCAGCGTCTGGCAGGTGCTGGCCCTGGTCTGCTGCACGCTGCTGATGCTCACCGCCGGGCTCGTGATGTTCGACCTCACCTCGACGATTCGCGCCCCCACGGGCACCCCGCTCTCGGCCCCGCTGCTCAACGCCCTGAGCGAGACGCTCGGCTGGCGGTAACCGTCGTGCTCCGGCCGCCGGCCTGACGGCCCGCCAGGCGCCGGCCACGAACTGGGCGACACGGACGGCCGATGCGTCGAGATCGACCGCGATCGCCCCCGCCCCGCCGGTCTTCAGTACGGCGGCATCCCGCCCCGACGCATCGCGGTAGGCTGCCTGCACCTCTGGCCAGCTGCGGCCCCCCAGTCCGCTGACGAAGACCCAGTCCGGACTGGTGACGGCGGCGACGTCGGCTGGCAGCGTCGTGCGGCTGCCGTGATGCGGAGCCACGAGCACGTCGCATGCCCCGGGGCCCGACCGCACGAACCGCGCGAGCGATTCGCCCTCGACATCACCCGTGAGCAGCAGCCGCCGGCCAGCCGCTTCCACGGCGAGCACGAGGCTCGATTCGTTGTCGTCGGTGCGGGGATCGATTGCCGTGCCATTCGGCCCGGCATGCAGCACCCGCACCCGGCAGAGCGGATCGACCGCGAACGACTCCCCGGCGGTCACGGTGCAAAACGGAACGCCCCAGGCCGCAGCCCGTCCCCGCACCTCAGCGACGCCGCCGGCTGCACTCGCGAGAAAACGTTCAGACACCACGATCCGCCCCACGCGAAACCGGGCCAGCAGATCGGGCACGGCGTTGAAGTGATCGGCATCGGCGTGTGAGATCACGAGCGTGTCGATTCGGGAAATGCCTTCCGACCAGAGCACCGACTCC
>JBILVW010000108.1:0-8175 GCA_044370205.1 Pirellulales bacterium
GGGGCAGGAGCACTCTTCAGCCACACGCCGCCGATCACGCTCGTCGATCGCCGGCTGCGCGGAGGTGAAGCATGACGCTGCCGTTTTCTCATCGCCCCGGGCGACGCCGCCGGCCCGAGTCTCTCGTCATCGAACGCTGCGAGTCGCGGCTCGCTCTCGCCGCACCAGAGCCGCCGCCGGCCTACGACATTGGCACCCCCGACTTTCTCGAGATCTGGGTCGATCCCGCCTCCGGGGACGATGCCCATGCCGGTGGCTCCCGGGCCCAGGCCGTGCGGACCGTGAGCGAAGCCTGGCGGCGCATTCCCGTGGGCACGCCACTCACGCAGGCCGTGCGGATCAATCTCTCAGCCGGCACCTACGGCGAGTCGTTCGTGCCGAACTACTGGGAACGGCGGTACGGCACGGCCGCCGCGCCGATCGTGATCCATGCGGCCGACGGCCGGGGCACCGTGACGCTGCCGAACATGAACATCTTCGACTGCCGGCATCTCGTGCTCGACGGCCTCGAACTCACGGCCGGGGGCGGCGACGTTCTCCACCTCGAAGCCTGCAGGCACATGCTCGTCCGCAACACCACGATCCGCGGCACGGGCGACATCGCCGCGTACGCGGCACCGCAGGAGGCGCTCAAGGCCAACCAGTGCCAGTATGTCTACGTGGAGAACTGCGATATCTCGGGGGCCACCGACAACGCGATTGATTTCGTGGCCGTGCAGTTCGGCCACGTGGTGGGCAGCCGCATCCATCGGGCCGGCGACTGGGCGATGTATGTGAAAGGAGGGTCGGCCTCGCTCACGATCACAGGCAACGAGATCTTCGACGCCGGAACCGGCGGGTTTACGGCGGGGCAGGGAACCGGCTTCGAGTTCATGGTGGCCCCCTTCCTCACGTACGAAGCCTCCGACATCACGTTCACCCACAACGTGATCCACGACACGCAGGGGGCCGGGATGGGAGTGAACGGCGGGTTCAACATCCTGCTGGCCGACAACACGCTCTACCGCGTGGGCACGCGGAGCCACGTGATCGAGGTGGTGCACGGGCTGCGGAGCTGCGACGGCGACACGGCCGCATGCCGGGCCTATCTCGCGCAAGGGGGCTGGGGAACCGCGGCGGTCGGCGGCGAGGAGCCGATCCCCAACCGCAACGTGTTCATCTACAACAACGTGGTCTTCAATCCCGACGGCGTGGTGAGCCGCTGGCAGCAGTTCACCGTGGCCGGCCCGCGTGCGACGTCTCCCGGCTCCAACATCCCGTCACCGGCCCGCACCGACGACAACCTGCAGATCCGGGGCAACGTGATTTGGAACGGGCCCGATGATCACTCGCTCGGGATCGAATCCCCTGCCCTCGCCACCGACATCCGGTTCCACAACGCGATCAACACACTGCGGCCCGCGCTCGTCGATCCGGCCCGCGGCGACTATCGGCTCGCGCCGTCGTTCACGCCGCCGCGGTACGCTGTGCCCGCCTTCTCTGAAACGCTTCCGGGCGGCCCCGTCACGCCCCCCATCGGCCCACCGGCCGACACCGTCGCGCCGCGGGCAGTGCGAATCGACATGCCGGCCGCAGGCCGCTATCGCGCAGGTGATTCACTGGCCTTCACCGTTCGGTTCTCCGAGCCGGTGACCGTTGCGGGGACGCCGCAACTCACGCTCTCGGTCGGTGGCCGCCGCCGCCTGGCGGTGTACGACTCGGGGTCGGGCTCCGATGCGGTCGTGTTTCGCTACACGCTCCGGAGGGACGACGGCACGCGGCCCACGGTGAAGGTCGCGCGAACCCTGACGACCGAGACGGCAGCCCTGATCACGGATGCCACCGGCAACCGTGCGGAGACAGGCCTGCCGCGCGCGGCCGGCCGCAGCCTGCGGATTCGTGCCGCCACGATCGCCCGCTGATGCAATCCGGCCGGTATCCTGTGCGGTCATGGTATGGTCGCACGTCTACGACCCGCTGGGGTCACAACTGCTCTCGACGCTCGTGGCCCTCGTGCCACTGGTGATCCTGCTCGGCCTGCTCGCCTTCGCCGGCTGGGCGGCGCACTGGGCGGCCCTCGCCGGACTGACGGCGGCGCTGGCGATCGCCATTGGCGTCGTCGGCATGCCTGCCGATGCCGCCGCGGCCGCCACGCTGCACGGCGCCGCCTTCGGGCTGTTTCCGATCGGCTGGATCATCGTGACGGCGATGTTCCTCTACCGACTCTGCGTCGAGGCGGGCGCCCTCGACGTCATGAAGCGGTCGGTGATGGGCCTCTCGGCCGACCACCGGCTGCAGGCGCTCCTGATCGCGTTCTGCTTCGGGGCGTTTCTCGAGGGAGCGGCCGGATTCGGGGCACCGGTGGCGATCTCGGCGGCGCTCATGACCGGCGCTGGCTTCCCGCCGCTCGAGGCGGCCTGTCTCGCCCTCATCGCCAACACGGCCCCGGTCGCCTTCGGCGCGCTCGGCACGCCGATCATCACGCTGGCGAAGGTGACCGGCCTCGACGAACAGGCGATCTCGGCCCTCGCCGGCCGGCAGCTCCCCTTCTTCTCGCTCATCGTGCCGGCCTGGATGGTGGCCACGATGGCCGGCTGGCGGGGCCTCGTCGGCGTCTGGCCGGCGGTGCTCGTCTGTGGGGCGACGTTTTCGGCCGTGCAGTTCGTGATGGCGAATTATGTGGGGGCGGCGCTCGTGGACGTGGTGGGGGGTGTGGTGAGCCTCGGGGCGCTGGCTTTGTTTCTGCGGTTGTGGAGGCCGCGGGTTGTGTGGCGTCATGGGGCTGGCTGGTGCGCGGATTGGGTCAACTCGCCGAGTGCGCTCAACTCGCCCAAGTCGCCAGCCGGGGGCACGTGCTCGCCGCCGGCGGATTTTGACAATGCGGGCTCCATGGGAGTGGTGAGCGAACGCTGCCAGTCAAAATTCACCGGCGGCTGCGCGCGACCCCCGGCTGGCTCGCTCAACGCTGGAGGTGGGGGGGCTGTCGATTTGGGTGAGTCAGGTTCATCTGATTCAGCGGGGAGGGTCTTTTGGGCTTGGATGCCGTGGGCGTTTCTCTCACTGGCGATGCTGTGTCAGGGGCTGCCGGTGGTGAAGGGGGTGCTCGAGGGGCGCGGGGCTGCTGCGCTGCTGCCGGCCGGCGTCGTCGCGCCGGAGTGGCGCGTGCCGTGGCTCGATGGGCGGATCGCGAAGGTGCCGCCCGCCGTGCGCGGTGAACCCGAGATCGAGCGGGCGGTGTATCGGCTCAACTGGCTCTCGGCGGCGGGCACGGGGATTCTCGTGGCGGCGATCGTCTCGGTGCCGTGGCTCGGCATCCCCTGGCGGCGGGCCGCCGTGATCTGGGGCCACACGCTTTTCAGCCTGGCCCCGTCGCTGGCCACGATCGCGGCGATGCTGGCGCTGGCGTTCGTGACCCGCTACTCGGGCACCGACGTCACGCTCGGCCTGGCGCTCACGAACACCGGGCCTTTCTATGCGTTCTTCGCGCCGCTGCTCGGCTGGCTCGGCGTCGCCCTCACCGGCTCCGACACGTCGAGCAACGCCATGTTCGGCAGCCTCCAGCGGGTGACGGCCGAGCAGCTCGGGCTCGATCCGCTCCTCACCTGCACGGCGAACAGCACCGGGGGCGTGATGGGGAAGATGATCGACGCCCAGAGCATCGTCGTCTCGGCGACGGCCACCGGCACGCACCGCCAGGAGGGGGCGATCCTCCGCCGCGTGTTCCCGCACTCGCTGGCGCTGGCCCTGCTGATGGGCCTGCTCGTCTGGCTCCAGTCGGGCCCGCTCGCCTGGATGGTGCCGCGCGGGTAGGAATCGATGCGCGGGCCACGCCGACCACCGCGCACGAAAAAGCCGCGCCGGTGGTCAGCCGGCGCGGCCTTCGTCAATCTTCGGTCGTTCGTCAATCAACCATCGACTGTCCTTGCTTGTTTCAGAGCCGAGGGCCGATCCCCGCTCAGTTCAGGTCGGCGGAAGCCGACTCGTCGAGCAGCGCATCGCCTGCGGCCCGTTGCCGGCTGCGAATCCGCTGCCGCCGCGAGCGATCGACCGCCAGGGCACCGGCCACACCGATTCCCGCGAGCATGATCGTCGAGGGCTCGGGCACAGCCTGCACCTCGATCATGCCGGTCGCGGCCGTGCCGTTATTGGTCCAACTCGCTCCGTTGTTGGTGGAGCGACGTCCGGCGACGAACGAGTATCCGGAGTCATTGAGGGCGGTCGGCGAGTCGCCCGCAAACTCCCACTGGTAGTTATCCGCTCCCGAGGCCGAGAGCACGACCCAGTAGCTCGTGCTTGGCTGGAGGGAGACGTTGCCCGTGAACGTGAAGTTTTGCGGAAATTCCGAAATGGTGATCTGCGGTCCGCTCAGCGTCGCGAGCAGCGAGCCCGGAATTGCGCCGACGCCATTCGTGCCGCTACTGAAAATCGAGACCACGGGATTTGAGGTCGCCGAGGTTGACTTCAAAGCCAGTTTGACGGACTTCAGGTCGAGGAACCCGGGATTCGTGCCGGTGGTGAAACCGGTCGCGAACCGGTTCGAGCCAGTGATGCCCAAAGTGAAGCCGGCAGGGTCTGCAAAATCGCTGCTGAAGGCAGCGGGCGAAACCGGCCCGGCCTGGGCCGACGAAGCGGCGAGGAACAGGGCGGCAACGGCGGCCGCAACGAACCGAAGACGGGTGAATGAACGAACGAACATGGAACTTTTCCTTTCAGATCGAGGACCGGAAATGACCTTTTCCAGCCCCTCACAAATGGGATGGGATTGACGAAAATCGAAACGACGACCGACCGACCATTTCCACCGGCCCAGCGGAAAAATGAGCTGAAAAGCGGGGCTTTTCGACTCACCAATCCAGTGATCACCAGGCTGGTGAGCGGCTCACCAAAATGGTGAGCCGGCCAGCCCGGCCCGCCGACGAACCGGGCGCCGCAGAACGGGTTTCTGCGGCGGCCGACACGCCGTACGAGGACGGCGGACCCCAGCGGATTCCGGGCGATCTCCGGCCGATTTCGCCGAAAAACCGCTGAACCGAGGGAAAACCGAGGCTTTGGGCGCATTCGCCCGATCAACGCATGGGCAGCTCCACAGGGGCGCACTAGGGGGCGCGAAAAAGTGACGAATACGCCGGAAGTCGCCGGTCGACTTCCGCTGCGGCCCCGGGACGGCACCAAGGCCGCCCGCGACGGCTAGAGACAAATGCACTCGCCGTGCCAAAGACGAAAACTTTTCGTGGAACGCCCACAAAACCCGGAAATCAAGCCGTTTTCGGCTGTCCAACCTGCCGCAGCCCAGCGGCCCCGAACATCACCGTTTCGATGACTCCGCGCCGCCCCTCCGTCGCGCTCGCGCCCGGTGCGGTCGCCCCGCTATGATCTGGCCCGATCGAGGGCACCGGCGCCAGGGCAAACCCGCATCACGAGAGCGACCACATGGCCAAGAAGAAGGCGAAGGGCAGCAAGGCGGCGACGGGGCGGATCATCCTGCGAACGGGCGAGGCGCTCGTCGAGGACGAGGCCGCCTGGAGCGCCGCCGAGCCGGAGGTGGTGATCGGCGAGCTCGACGGCCCGGTGGGCTACGCGATCGCCAACCTCATCGGCGACCAGACGAAGGGGCACTCCCGCGTGTTCGCGATCCTCAACTCCGACGTCCAGGTCCGACCCGCCACGCTCATGGTGAGCAAGGTGACGGTGAACAACTCCAAGTACACCAACATCCTCATGGGCACCGTGCAGGCGGCGATCGCCCACGGCGTGCTCGACGCCGTCCGCTCCGGCGACATCCCCGAGAAGAAGGCCAACGATCTCGGCATCATCGTGTCGGTCTGGCTCGATCCGTCGATCACCGAGGTGGACTACGACCCCGAGATCCTGTTCCGCACCAACCGCGAGGCGACGGCCAAGGCGCTCCGCAAGGCGATGAACCACGAGCCCTCGATCAAGTGGCTGCTCGCCAACCAGACGAAGGTGCCGCACTACTTCCACGATCTCGCCGTCAAGGGTGAACTCTGAGGCGGCCCGACGTTCCGCACCGTGGCCGTGCCGGTCGATCAGCCGGCTGCGGGAAACTCCACGCCGTCGTAGATTTCCGCAAGCGGCACCGACACGCCGAGTGAACCCAACTGGATCGCGGCTGCCGGGTCTGTCGCCGCAGTCAGAAGCCAGTGGTCCACGCTGCCTGGCAGGTCGGCCTCGTCCGGACGTCGCTCGTATGCCTCCACCGAATATCGATCCTGGGCCACGAGCACGTATTCCCGCAGGGTCGTCAGCCGGCGGTAGTGCCCGAACTTGACGCCCCGGTCGTACTTTTCAGTCGAGTCGGAGAGCACCTCGATCACGAGGAGCGGGTTGGTGAGCGTGTGATGCACCCCGTCTTCCATGAGGGGCGGGCCACAGAAGACGAGCACGTCGGGGTAGGTGTAGAGGCCGGTGGCATCGACCTTCAGTCGCTGATCGCTCGTGACCACCCGGCAGCCACGCCCGTCCAGGCGGTTTCTAATCGCGTGGGCAAAGTTGTCTTTGATGATGTTGTGCCAGAGCGAACCGCCGCTCATCGCGAACATCTCGCCATCGAAAAACTCGTGACGGACGTCGGCGGCGGCCTCGAGCGCCAGGTATTCGGCGGCAGTCAGGCGTCGTTTTTCAGCGCTGGACATGACCGCGATGATATACAGCGGTATAGATATGGTCAACCTGGTAGCACGCCGGTGGTGTGCTTCGCCGCGCCGTCACCGTTGTTCATCGCGTTCCAGGCGCCGAACACCGCCCGCAGATTCCAGTCGCGGATGCCCTCGGCGTCGCCGATCGCGTGTGTCGTGGTGGCCTCCTGAACGCCAAACCGCGGGCGGCCGGCGAGCGTTTGCGCGAGGGCGTAGCTGAGCAGGAGTGCCGAGGCCGCCGTGGCTATCGCGACGATCAGCGTTCGCGTGCGGTCGCCGAGCCCAGCCCGCCGCGCGGCCCACGCGATGAATGGCAACCCCTGGATCGCGTGGATCACCACGCCGTGCGGAAACTTCACCACCCCGGCTGCGCCGTAGATCTCGGGTGGGAGGCCTCGGGCCACCTGCGTGTCGCCATACACGCTCGCCCAGATCCCGAGCAGGCATGACACCGCGAGGAGCACGAGCCCGGCCCGTGCCGCCAGCAGCATGTCGGCCGGGAGGGACGGTCGCTGCCTGAAAAAGCGGATGGTGAGATCGCAAATCACGACGGTCACGAACAGGATCAGCCCCCCCATGACGTCGTAGAGCCACGAGTCGAGCGGCGTCTGCCGATTGAAGTGGCTGGCCACGCCCCGCCACCGCTGCAGGTCGATGAGCGCTACTTCGATCGCCAGCGCCCAGGCCGTGATCCGCGCGAGCCAGAGGTCCCCCCGCCGCCACGGTAGCTGCGCCCAGGCCCAGCCGAGCGACAGGCTCGTGAGACCGCCCGAGATGCCGAAGAGAATCGGCTTCCGCCAGGTGACCGGCCCCTCCCACGGGCCGCCGAGCACGCCCCACACCGCGATGTGCACCAGGCCGCTCACAACCAGAATCGCGCCCCACACGGCGAGCGGCCACGCCCGGGGCTCGTGCCACCAGGCAGCTGCAATCGACGACGGGGCGGGCATGCTCATAACTGCTGGAAGTGTAGTGCCTGATCGGCCACACTGCCTGCCATGCACACACGCACTTTCGGACGAACGGGCTGGCAGGTCTCCGAGATCGGCTTCGGGGCCTGGGGCATTGGCGGCGGCCAATGGGGCGGCGCCGACGAATCAGCGTCGATGCGGACGCTCCACGCGGCCCTCGATGCAGGCATCAATTTCTTCGACACCGCCGACGTCTACGGCGACGGCCTCTCCGAGCGGCTCATCGCCCGCCTGCGCCGCGAGCGCACCGAGCCCTTCTACGTGGCCACGAAGGCGGGCCGGCGGCTGCCCGCGCAGACGGTCGCCGGCTACTCCCGTGAAAACCTCACCGCGTTCGTCGAGCGGAGCCTTGTGAACCTCGGCGTCGAGCAACTCGACCTGCTCCAACTCCACTGCCCCCCCACCGATGTCTACTACCGCCCCGAGGTGTTCGAGACGCTCGACGGGCTGGTCGCCGCCGGCAAGATCCGGTTCTATGGCGTGAGCGTCGAGAAGGTGGAAGAGGCGCTCAAGGCGATCGAGTACCCGCACGTGCAGAGCGTGCAGATCATCTTCAACGCGTTTCGCCT
>JBILVW010000110.1:0-8089 GCA_044370205.1 Pirellulales bacterium
AGAGATCAAGAACGCGGGTTCATGGACACGCTCCACCTTGTGGACGTAGCCGGCATTCCATACCCAGACGAGCCCTCAATCATTTATCCAAATGAAAAACGATGGAAGGAAATTACTTTACTTCGAGCAAAGTATCGACCTTCAGCCTTCGATCCAAATAACCCGAACGAAAAAAGGATTTACGACGCTCTCGAGAAGCCGACGGGGCCAAAGTTCGAGTTCACCCAGAACTCGCTCAAGGATTTGGAGGCCGCCGTCGAAGGCCAGTTTGGCATCCCGGTCGAATTTGACCTCAAGGCTCTCGATGGTATCGATCTCAACGAGGCCATGATCACCGCATCGGCAGCCGGTGTGTCGCTGCGGTCGGCTCTACGACGAATGTTGTCTAACCAGGACATGACCTATCTCGTCAAGGACGAGACGCTCGTGATCACCACGAAGGAGGCGGCTTCGAACGATCTCGTACCGCGGGTCTACGCCGTGGGCGATCTCGTGCTGCCCGTCGATCCGATGAACGTGGTCAACCCGTTCAATCTGGGCGGCACGGCCACCCAGGATCAGAACGCGATGCCAGCGGGCGTCGGTGGCGGTGGCCTCGGCGGCGGTGGCCTCTGCTGGGTGGCCCGCGAGGTCTACGGCGTGCACGATCCGCGGTGGCTCGTGTTCCGTGGCTGGCTGACGACCGAGGCGCCGGCCTGGCTGCACGATCTCTATGCGGCCCACGGCCCGGCCTTCGCCGACTGGATTCACGACAAGCCGGCCGTGAAGCAGGCGGTACGGATCGCGATGGACGTGGTCGTCGAGCCGCGGCTGGAGACCGCCCCCTTCGCGGTTGCCGGGCAGTTCCAGGTCGCCGAGGCCAAGGCCCGTCTCGCCCGCCGCGAAAAGCCCGACATCGACCTGCCCGTCGCCGACAAGCCGACGCCACAGCCGGATCGTGTGGGCCTGCCGGCCTCGGTGCTCGACGCCGCCGATCTCCGGACCGCGGTCGCCGACTATCTCCCGAAAACGCCGACCTCCGCTGATGCCTCGGTGAAGCCGGTGATCGACGCCCGGGAGGCAGCCCTCAGGCTCGCCCAGTTGCGAGTCTCGGCTGCCGACCTTGGCAAGCAGGGCCAATTCGATCGGGCTGCCGATCTGATCTCGGCGGCGATCGCCGCCGGCCATGCCGAGCCGTGGATGTATGAGTCGCTGGCGGTCGCGATGGAAGCCGCCGGTCGACCGAAGACGGAGGTCGAGCGGGTGCTCCTCTCCGGGGTGGATTTCGCGACCTCGCCCGTCGATCTGCTGACGCTCGCCAACTACCTGGCCCGTTTCGGCTCCGATCGCCAGGCCCTGCGGCTCTGCCGCCAGGTCACGATGCTCGATCCGGCCAACCGCGAGGCCTTCGCCCTCGCCATGACGCTCGCCGATCGGAGCGACGACGTGGCCGCCCTTCGCTGGGCCTGCCCGGGCGTGCTGGCCAACGACTGGCCTGCCGGCCAGCAGGACATCGCCACCCGCGCCACGCGACTGGCCGACGCGACGATCGAACGGCTCACGAAGGACGGCAAGGCCGATGATGCTGCCGCGTTCAAGGCGGTCGTGGATCAGGCCAAGGCCCGTGATCTCGTGATCGAGATCGCCTGGACGGGCGACGCCGACATCGACCTGCTCGTGGAGGAGCCGACCGGCACGGTCTGCTCGCGGGAGGCTTCCCGCTCCACCTCGGGCGGTACGCTGCTCGCCGATGAGCGGTGCCCGACCGACGCCTCGGGGCAGGTGCATCGCGAGCGGTATGCCGCGACGCTCGGATTCCCGGGTACCTACCGGGCTCTCGTGAGGCGGTCCACCGGCAAGGTGAACGCCGACACGATCACGGTCGAGATGACGATGCACAAAGGCACGAAGGCGGAGCAGAAGATTCGCCGTCAGGTGCCCGTGACAGCGGACGAGCAGCTGCTCACGGTTGATCTCCCGGCAGGCCGGCGGCAGCAGCCGCTCGCCGAAGCACAGGTCGCCCAGGATGTGGTCGTGCAGCAGGCGGTTGGCAAGGCAATCCTGTTGCAGCAACTCGCTTCGCTGAGCGACCCAGCCACGCTGTCAGCGTTGGCCGAGAGCCGCGGCGAAAAAGCAGAGGCCCAGCGGCAAACCGGCATGCCCTTCTTCGGGGGTTCGGGGCCGGTCGGCTATCAGCCGCGAATCACGACGCTGCCGGAGGGCCTGAATCACTCCGTCCGGGCCGTCGTGTCGCATGACCGACGGTATGTCCGGGTCACGGCGACGCCCTTCTTTTCCGGTATTGGACAGGTGACGACCTTCAGCTTTTCCGGAGGCGGAGCGGGAGGCGGCATGGGCGGTGGTGGCATGGGTGGTGGCGGTATGGGTGGTGGAGGCATGGGTGGCGGTGGCATGGGTGGCGGTGGCATGGGTGGCGGTGGCATGGGTGGTGGCATGGGCGGTGGTGGCATGGGTGGCGGCATGGGCGGTGGCGGCATGGGCGGTGGTGGCATGGGCGGCGGTGGCATGGGCGGTATGTGCTGGGTCGCCCGCGAGGTGTACGGCCCCACCAACCCGCGCTGGCTGCTCTTCCGTGGTTGGATGCTCTCCGATGCGCCGCGCTGGCTCGTCGATCTCTATGCACACCATGGCGAATCGTTCGCTGCCTGGATCCACAACAAGCCGGCCGTGAAGACCGCCCTGCGACTGCTCATGGATCGCGCCATCGCCTCGCAGGCGCGGTAGTCATGCCCACCTTCGGAGTGATCCTCGCGGCGGCCGGGCAGAGCAGCCGCTTCCAGGACGCAAACTACAAGAAGCCGTTCGCCCCGCTCGCCGGCCGGCCCGTCTGGCTCCACTCGGCCGAGAAGTTCATCGACCGCCCCGACGTCAAGCAGGTGGTGGTGGTGGTGTCGCCGGAAGACCGCGAGAGCTTTCGCGAGAAGTTCGGCGCCAATCTCGCCTTCATGGGCATCACGCTCGCTGAAGGGGGCACGCAGCGGGCCGATTCCGTCCGCAACGGCCTGGAAAAGCTCGGCCCCGAGATCGACATGGTGGCGATCCACGACGCTGCCCGGCCGTGCATCGCCTCGGCCTGGATCGACCGCGTGTTCGAGGCCGGCGTCCGCACGGGGGCGGCCATCCTCGCCACGCCGGTCGTCGGCACGCTCAAGCGGGTCGGCCCCGATCACACGATCACCGGCACGGTCGATCGCACCGGACTGTGGGAGGCCCAGACGCCGCAGGTGTTTGCCCGCGATCTGCTCACGCGGGCCTTCGCCGCGAAGCACGATCCGGCCCACACCGACGAGGCCCAACTCGTGGAGGCTCTCGGCCACCGCGTGACCGTCGTGCCCGGCTCACCGATCAACCTCAAAATCACGTCGCGGGAAGACCTCCGGCTCGCCGAGCAGGCGCTCAAGGCGCTGCCGACACCGAAACTGGGCGGGCCGGCGCATCCATTCGCGAATGACGATATGTGGCGGTAGCGGGCGTTACGAAAAGAATCCGCCGGAACGGCAGAAGTCGCCGCTTCGCGGTCCTTCGGATTGTCGCGGTGGACCTCGCGGACTCGGTTCAAGGCTCATCGAGCTTCGGCCGATTCCGGCTTCCTTGTGCGGCCAAATCACGGTTGTTCATGAACACGACAGACCTACTCTCCGATTTTGAAGCCCGTGGGCTCGTGCAGCAGTCCACCGACGCGAAGGCGCTGCGGGAGTGGCTCGCGACGCCGGGCCGTCGCGTGTATGCCGGCTTCGATCCGACGGCCGACAGCCTGCATGTGGGACACCTCGTGGCGCTCGTGCTCCTGCGGCGGGTGGCCCGGGCCGGGCACGAGCCGGTGGCCCTCGTCGGCGGCGCGACCGGCATGATCGGCGACCCGAGCGGCCGCAGCGAGGAACGCAACCTGCTCTCCCCGGACGAGCTCGCCGCCAACATCGCGGGCGTCGAGCGACAGATTCGCAGCGTGCTCGCGAGCACCGCCGCCCGCGTGCACGTGGTCAACAACGCCGACTGGATGCGGGGCGTGGGCTACCTCGAATTCCTCCGCGACGTCGGCAAGCACGTGCCGCTGTCGCAGATGCTCGGCAAGGACTCCGTGAAGAGCCGGCTCGAGCGGGACGGCGGCCTCTCCTACACCGAGTTCAGCTACATGCTGCTCCAGGCCTGGGACTTCGTGCACCTCTCCGACGCCCTCGACTGCCGGGTGCAGATCGGGGGCAGCGACCAGTGGGGCAACATCACGGCCGGCATCGAACTCGGCCGTCGGCTCCGGAGCCGCGACCTGCACGGCATCACGTGCCCGCTGCTCACGAAGGCCGACGGCACGAAGATGGGCAAGACCGCCTCGGGGGCCGTCTGGCTCGACCCCAAGCGGACGAGCCCGTATCGCTTCTATCAATACTGGGTGAACCTCGACGACGACGACGCGGGCCGCTGCCTGCTGCGGCTCACCGAACTGCCGCTCGAGGAGATTCGCGACCTCGATGCGAAGCGGGCCGCGAATCCGGCCGCCCGTGACTCGCAGAAGCGGATCGCCGAGGAGCTCACGCGGCTGGTGCACGGCGACGCGGGCCTGGCCGCGGCCCGGCAGGCCACCGAGATCTTCTTCGGCGCCGAGATCGCGAGCCTCGACGACGCCGCGCTCGCGGAGATTTTCGCCGACGTGCCGAGCAGTGAGTTTCCGCGGTCGGCCCTCGACGGCGACGGCCTGCTGCTCATCGACGCCCTCAAGGCCACGGGCCTCGCCCAGAGCGGCGGCGCCGCCCGCCGCACGATCGAACAGGGGGGCGCCTACGTCAACAACCGGCGGGTCGCCGACGCGACGCATCGTTTAACGCCCCGCGACCTTGCCGGAGCCTCCACGCTCGTGCTACGAACCGGCAAGAAGTCGTACGCGCTCGCCCGCTTTACCAGCTGACCGGTCGGACTCGCGTTGACTCGGCGGCCAGCCGCTGCGACCCTCCCGCCCCGCCCGCCGGAGGTGTCGCATGGACCGTCGATTCCTACTGCTCGTGATCGCCCTCTGGGCCAACGCTCCCACGATCGCGCCGGCCGCCGACCCGCCGGCCGCGGCTCGATCCTCGATCCCCACGCTGGCCGATCGGCTGAAGACCGGCCTCCGCGTCCAGGCCCCCGACGATGTCGCCTTCTGCAACGCCGTGGCTGACCAGGTGCGGATCGGCCGCCTGCCCGGCAAAGTCGTCGACTCCACCTATCTCTGGGCCGTACAACGCGGCAAGAAGTATCCCTTCCCGGCCTTTGCCCACGTGATGCGAATCAAGGCGGCGAAGCTCGGGGTGACGCTCGACGAGCCGCTGGCGAAGTGACGTCGCCCAGCGCGTACACCGCGTAGCCAGCGTTGGCATACACACGGTCGAACGGCAACTCGGCCTGCCACGCCGAGCCCACGGGCACGATCGCATGCGTGGCCCCATACCTGCGGGCCACTTCCCGAATCTTCTCCGGCCCGATGGCGGCGACCGATGCCCCCATGTCGCCGAGCTTTCCCGTGGGTGAGAACGTGGCCACGATCCGCTGCCGCCATTCGACGAGCGACCTCGCATCCTGCGGGCTGTTCTTCCACGACACCACCTCGGCCCGGTCGGTTCGCCAGGTGAAGCTGCCGGCGCCACGCGGCGTGAGAAACCTGGCATCGGGGGGCGTGTGCTCCCGCACCCAGGCACACACGTCCACCCACGCCGCCGCATCGAGCTTCGAGTCGGCCCGCGCGGCGAGCCGCGTGCGGCCCGGCAGCGGCCAATGGAACGACTGGGCGGCGACATCCATGCAGAGCAGCACCGCCACGAGCCACCGCGCTCCCGACGCCGGCACCGGCAGCAGCCGCGTGCATGCAGCCGCGTTCTCGAGCACCGCCACCGCCGCCACCGCGAGTGCGAGCGGCACCATCACGTCGGCAAGCCTGAACCAATAAAAACGCAACAGCCCATATGCCAGTCCAGGCGCGAACGGCTCGACCGCCGCGATCACCAGCCCGACGAGCGACACGCCGAGCGACGCGGCGGTGAACGCATCGAGCCGCGACCGCGCCGCCGTCGGCGGCACCTGCCGCGCGAGCAGCCACCAGACGACGATCGCAAGCGCATATCGAGCCACGAGCGGCTCGGCGAACGTCCGCGGCAGCAGGTGATGTGACAGCCGCTCCACGACATACATCCGCGCCCCCTCCGCCTTCTCCACCGCCGACGCCCCACTCGACAACCCGACCGCCGGCCACACCCCCGCCCCCGCCGCCACACACCCCCCGATGACGCACGCCGCAGCCGCCACGCGATAAAAAGTCGATGACACCTGGGGCTGTTCCACCCGCAACCCGGGAGGCGCCGGGGATCGGCGACTGCTCGAGGAGCTTTGGGCCGCCGCGGCCCTCGCGACGAGACAGTTGCCGTCCCCAAAGCCGGCCCATCTGAGAAGAGCCATGCGAACCAACACCACCGCCAGCAGCACAATCATCGCCCACCCACCCACGATCGGATGCAGCGCCGCCCCACATCCCATGGCCAGCCACGCCACCGCCGGCCGACCGCGGAAAAATTCACCAAGCCCGCCCAGCACGCACGCCCACGCGAAGACCTTCGCCTCGCAGCCGCCGATCACCCACTCGCCGGCCATGGTCGTGCACCGCAGCGCGAGCGAAAAGAGCGCGGCCGCCGCCAGCCGCCCCAGGCTCGTCTGCGCGAGCGGCACGATCAGATGCCCGAAGCCGATCGCAACCGCGAGCCAGCCCGCAATCCGGCCGATCCACGCCGCCTGATCGAGCGGCAGCGCCGCTGCCAGCGGACCGAAGACGAGGTAGAAGACACCGTGGGCGTCGGGCGTCTCCAAGAAGAAGTCACCCGCGGCCCACGCGGGATCGACGGCATGCCGCGCCTTCGTGAGGTAGACCGGCTCATTGAGATCGGGCACGGGCCAGGCACCGGCAGCCGCGAAGACCGCCGCGATCAGCACGACCTCCGCGATCCGCCTGGTGAGCGACACAGGCCGCAGTGCTGCGGGATCGCCATCGCTTCCGCTCGTCATGCCACACACCTATAACGACAGGCTCTGAGCAGCCAGAACAGGCGATCAGAGAAACGGAGGCGAGGGGGTCGGCGAAAGCTCGAGGAGCATTGGGCCGCCTCGGCCCACCGCGACGAGACTTTTGCCGCCCTCGAGCCGGTGATTCACACTCTCGGACTCGCTGCTCGAGCCCTCAGGATACTCGACCCCACATGACCGCTTCCCCCGCCCCGTTCGGCCCCGCCACTGCCCCCGGCGGATCGGCCCTCCGCAGGGCCATCACCGAGGAGATGCTGGGCATCGTCGGAGCCCCCTTCGCCCTCGCTGGCCGGCTCGTGGAAGACGCGGGTTTCGACGCGATCTATCTCTCCGGGGCCGCCTTCTCCGCAGGCACGCTCGGCGTGCCCGACATCGGCCTCTTCACTCGCGAGCAGCTCGTCGAGCAGACGCGGATTCTCGCCCGGTCGGTCACGATTCCAGTGGTCGTGGATGCCGACACCGGCTTTGGCGGGCCGGCCGACGTCGAGGAAACGGTGCGGCTCCTCGAGGCTGCGGGGGCGGCGGCGATCCAGCTGGAGGATCAGCCGGCTGACAAGCGGTGCGGCCATCTGGCGGGCAAGCGGGTGGTCGAGTCGGCCGAGATGTGCGAGCGGCTCGCCGCCGCCAGTGCCGGCCGGAGCGATCCTGGCACCGTGATCATCGGCCGCACCGATGCCCGCGGCGTGCATGGCTTCGACGACTGCCTCGCGCGGCTCCACGCCTATCAGGCCGCCGGCGCCGACTGGCTGTTTCCCGAGGCGCTCGCCTCGCGGGATGAATTCCGGCGGGTGGGCGACGCCTTCGCCGATCAAGCGACGCCGCTCCTGGCCAACATGACGGAATTCGGCGTGAGTCCGCTCGTCTCGATCCCGGATCTGGCCGAGCTCGGGTTCTCGGCGGTGCTCTATCCCGTCACGCTTCTGCGGCTGGCGATGAAGGCGATGGAGGCGGGGCTGGCGATTCTCGTATCGGAGGGCACGCAGGAGAGCCTGCTCGATCTCATGCAGTCGCGTGAGGAGCTCTACGCCTTGCTCGGCTACGATCCGAAACA
>JBILVW010000111.1:0-8078 GCA_044370205.1 Pirellulales bacterium
TCCGATCTCCAGACGCTGGGCGAGATCGCCGAGGCCCGCATGCCGGGGGTGGCCGAGTTGCTCAAGCAGGCGGCTCGGGCGCAGATGGCCTCGGCCGCCGGAGGCAAGCCTGAGTCGGGCAGTCAGCCCGGCACGTCCGGCAAGCCCGGTGAATCGGGCGAGTCCGGGCAGCCCTCGAAGGAGGGCAAGCCCGAGAGTGGAAGCCAGGCATCGAGCGGCACACAGCCGCCTCGTGTGGGAGAAGACCGCGGTTCGCAGGGAGGCGGACAGCCTGCGGGCGAGGGCAAGCCGCAGCCGCCGGTGCCGCAGGTGGTGGATCGGGAAAGCTCCCAGCAGCCGCAGAATGGCGAGGCTCCCGGCGAAGGCGGCCAGAAACCAGGCGGTGTCAAGCCAACGTTCGGCCTGCCGGTCACTCAGGCAGGCGTCGCTCCACCGAAAAAAACGGGTGCGTCGGGTGGCGAGGACGAAGACCGTCCGGCAGACGAGTCGCTCGACCAGGCGATCGCCGCGCAGGAGGCGCTGCTCGCGGAGTTCGCCAAGGTCGCCGACGACCTCGCGGCCGTGATGGCGCGGCTCGAGGGGAGCACGTTCGTAAAGCGGTTCAAGCTCGCCTCGCGGGAGCAGGCTGGGATCGGCGGACGCATTGCGGCGCTCTCCGCCGCGGCATTCGGCGGCGAAGACAGGCCCCGTGAGGTCACGGAGCGGCTCGGACAGGTGGTCGATACGAACACGCGAGAGGCCGAGCGGGTTTCGAACCTCATGGACGATCTCCAGGCCTACTTCGACCGCCGGCGGCTGCCGGCGTTCGAGACCGTGCTCGAGGAGATGAAAGACCTCGATGCGCTCGGCAGCCTGCGACAGCTCTCGACCGACATCCGCACCGAGGCCGGGATGTCGATCGCGCAGGCGGAGTTCTGGTCCGACACGTTCGACCGGCTTGCCGACGATCTCGTGCCGCCGCCCGGGGAGGAGGGTGGGGGCAAGGGAGGCCAGGGGGAATCCGAGAGCCTGCCCCCTGAGGTCGTTCTCGAGGCGATGCGGATTCTGGATGCCGAGGTGAACTTGCGGGAGGAAACGCGGGTTGCCCAGCAGGCGCGGCCGGGACTCGAGCCCCCCGCGTTCGCCGGCCGGGCATCGGGCCTGTCGGCCGGGCAGACGGAACTCGCCGAACGCGTGGGCAAGCTCGTTGACCGCCTGCGTGAGGCGCCGGTGGGGCAGCTGCCGTTTGGCAAGCAGGCGCCGCTGTTCGGGCCGCTTCCATTTCAATCGGGCAGCAAGGCGTTCTCGAAAGAGATTGCCCTGTTCAATCGCGTGGAGGAAGTGATGTTCGAAGCGGCCGACATCCTCGACGACCCTGACACCGGCTCGAAGGCCATCGCGGCGGAGACCGAGGCGATCGAGTTGCTGCTGGCCTCGCAAGCTGGTGGTGGCGGCGGTGGGGGCGGAGGCGGCGGCGGGGGCATGTCGCCGGGCGGCGGCAGCACCGGCTCGAACGCGCTGGCGGCGCTGGCGCTGGCCGGCCGTGGCAATACCGCCCGCGGTGGCGGCGAGGAGCAGGAGAAGGATCAGGCCACGGGCGTGTCGGGCCGGGTGCTGCCCGAGGAATACCGCGCCGGACTCGACGCCTACTTCAACCGCTTCGAGAAGGAGCGGCCATGAGGTTCAAGCTGCAGACGATCGTAGCCTGGATGCTGGTGGTCGCACCGGCCGTGGCTCTCGCCCAGGGGCCGCTCGTGAAGTATGGCGACCCCGTGCCGCGGGACGTTCGCGACATGTATGACGCCGGGGTGCGGTATCTCCTCAAGACGCAGCAGCCCACCGGCGCCTGGAACGACAACCAGTCCGGGCCCGGCGTGACTGGCATGGCGACGATGGTGCTGTTGGCGTCGGGAGAGGATCCCAATCACGGGCCCTATCGGGATGCGATTCGCAGGGCATTGAAGAACATCATCGACACCCAGAATGCACGGACGGGATTTCTGGGAGGCGGCGCCGGTGGCGGTCATGACAGCATGTATCAGCATGGTTTCGGGATGCTCGCGCTGGCCGAGGCCTACGGCGTGGTGGACGATCGTGGGCTCAATGCCGCCCGTCCGATCGGGGCCGCCCTCGAGTTGTCCGTGCGTTCGGCCGTGACCTCCGCCAAGTCCAACCCCTACGGCGCCTGGCGGTATGGCCCGGATGCCAAGGACGCCGACACCTCGGTGAGCGGCGCGGTGATGATGGGTCTGCTCGCCGCGCGGAATGCCGGCATCGAGGTTCCCGACGAGACGGTCTCACGGGCCATCCAATACTTCGTCTCGATGACCGGCGCGAACGGCCAGCTGGGATACTCCGGCAGCCCCGGCGGTGGCAGCGATGCCGTGACGAGCATCGCCGTGCTCGTCGAGGCGATCGCCCGACGCAAGGATCTTTCGGAGTACAAGCGGTCGCTTGCCTATCTCAAAGAACGCAGTCTTTCCGCCGCCGCACCAGGTGATGGGTATCCTGCCTACACCCGCTATTATCGGGCCCAGGCGCTGTTCCAGGGCGACGTGGAGACCTGGGAGAAGTGGAATGCCGGCCTCGTGCGGGAGCTGAAGGCGATGCAGTCGAAGGACGGCAGTTTTTCAGGGTTCGCATCCCGCGGCGGATCGGGCGGCACGGTCGATACGTCGCTGGCGCTCCTGGCTCTGGCCGTCAATTACAAGTTCCTCCCGGTCTACGAACGATGAACCCTCCGAGCCACCGCCGAGGCAGGGTCGCCCCCGCCGCCGCCTTCATGCTCGGCCTCGCCGGGCTTTCGCGAGTCGCCGCCGAGGATCAACCGAAACCCGCTCCGGCCGTGCCGCAACCGGCGGTCATCGAGGGCGTGCTCAAACAGGCCGTCGAAGGAGGCGTCCGGGCGCTGCTGGGAGTGCAGGCGGAGGCCGCTGCCGCGGCCCAGATGAAGCAGCAGTTGGTGCAGCAGGCGCGACAGATGGAGCAGATACTCCAGCCCGCGATGCACGGTGAACTCGAGTTCATCCGCGGTACCTGCGGCGAGCTGTCGCCCGAAGCCAAGCACGAGATCAAGGCCGCGGCGGCGGCGGCGGTGCGCGAGGCGGCGGAGCAGTTTGCCGTCCAACAAAACCGTGCGGGCCGGCGTTTGCTCGACCTCACCGCGATATTTTCCGCGAAGCTCGATCCGGTCGTCGAACGCAGCGTGTCGCCCGACGCGGCCGCCGCCTGGCGCACCGAGCGAGACGCCCGCCGGCAGCGGCGGGCCGAGACGGCCCGCATCTCGATCGTGGCGAAGCTCGACGAGGGGCTCGATCTCACGGCCGCCCAGCGGAAGGCGATCCTGTCCGACCTCGAGTCACGGTGGGATGCGGCGTGGCTGTGTGAGCTTCTGGATCCTGGCGGCTTCGTCGTCAACGGCCGCCGACCTGCCCCGGATTTTGCCGCCGAGTGCATCGTGCCCCACCTCGACGAACGGCAGCGAAAGGCGTGGGACTCCTGGGTGCAGGCGGCAGGCTGGCGGCAGGCCGGAGTGCATCTCGGGTGGCGGTTTCCCGATGGGCCGGGGCTGCGAGGAGCTGATCCATGGTGGACTCCATGAGGATGATGTCGGCGGTCATCGTGACGGCCGCGTGTGCCGCAGCCCTGTGTGACGCCGCCGACGACCGCGTCGACGTCGACCCGGCCGCCGCCGTGGTGCGGCAGGAAGGCAACGCCATCGATCTCGAAGCGAATTTCGATGCCAATGTCTTTGGCCAAAACGGTGGACTGGTGATTCAGGGTGGCGGCATTCGGATTCGGAACCTGGTTTCCCCCACCGGGGCCGTCGGGGAGGGAGAAGAGTCGGCTGCGCTCGAGCGGCTGCGGCGGCTCGGCCAGGAAAAGCTCGACCGCGTGGATCGGCTGTGCAGACTCTCTGAAGCGCAGCGGACGCGGCTGGAACTTGCGGTGGAGTCCGACGCCCGGAAAATCGCCCAGGAGATCGACGCCACCCGCGGCCGCTACGCCGGCGTCGTCGCGAACTTCGGCCAGCCCGAGGGGCAGAAGAAGTGGCAGGAATTCCAACAGGACCTGCAGCGGTGCCGTGGCCAACTGCAGGACGCCTTCGATTCCGGCTCGCTGTTCGAGGCGGTGCTCGCGGAAGGCCTCGACGACTCGCAGCGGTCCGTCCTCGTGGAGGAGACCAGGTCACGACGATCGTTCCTGTGGCGGTCGATGGTGGAGCCGGTGCTCGCCAAGATGGACGAGACGCTCGGCCTCACGCAGGCGCAGCATGCGGCGATCAGAGCCGTATTGCTCGCCAGGGAGCCACGACTGAAGCTCGATGCATCCCCGGGCCGCCAGAACATGCACGCGCAGCAGATGCTCGTCTACCTGCAGCTGTCGCAGGCCGATTCAAAGGCCATTCGCAGTCAGCTGAGCGACCGGCAGTGGCAGGCCGTGTCGATGCTTATGAACCAGGGCAAGGCGATGAAATCGTGGCTCGACCAGCAAGGGCTCGTCGAGGCCGAGCGATAGAGCGCATTCGAGGTGCGGATATCACCGGCTCGGGGGCGGCGCTACACGTCAATTGGAATCCCTCTAACTGGCCGTCGGTGTCGGCAGCAGTTCCGGGGCCGTCGTCGGGGCCGACGGGCTCGCGGGCAGGCCGGCGGGGACCGGCTCGTTGCGGGTGGCGGGGTCGCGGGGCGGCAGCTGCATCGGCCGGGCGTCGGCGCCGAGGGCCTCGAAGTTCTGCGAGATCGCCCCGCGGCTGAAGACGCCGGGCCGCGAGTGGCCGTAGTCGAGGTAGAGGCTCGCGTCCCGCTGGCGGGCACGGCGGTGGGCGTCGAAGTAGGCCTTGCCGGGCCATGGCCCTTCGGCGAGGAACACTCCGTTGTATTCCAGCAGCGAGCCCTTGCGGTAATGCAGCTGCGAGATTGAACGGCTGTAGTCGACCAGGGCCCGGTAGTAGCCGCTCTCGGCCTCCGCCCGCCGCCGCTGGGCGTCGAGCAGCTGGTCGAGCGTGACCGTGCCGGCATCGTAAGCCGCCTGAACCGCCTCGACCTGCCGCTCCGCGGCCACGCGGCGGTTGAAGTTGGTCTGGGCGAGGGCGAAGTTCGTGTCCACGTTGCGGACGGCCTCGACGAGGGCGTGGGAGGCCTCGAGCTCCTCGTCCTGGAGACGGGCGCGTTCGCGGGCCAGCTGGAGCTGGTGGTGCCGCACGGTGGCCAACTCCCGGCGGAAGCCGAGCGGCATGAGGAACTGGGCCCCGGCCTGCCACTCCTGGAACTTTCCACTGAACAGCGTCGAGTAGGCGTCGGTACCGGCGAGGGCATCGACGTTGTCGGCGTTGTACGGGTTGTAGTTCTGGTTGAGCAGGTCCTGGCCCATGCCGAGGAACCGCCAGCGGCCCACGAGGTCGAGCCGCGGCAGGATCAGGTTCTTGGCCGCCGTGAGCTCCAGTTCCCGCTGCTTGATCACCCACTTCTGCTTGCGAAGTTCGGCTGAACGCGAGAGCGCCTCGACGAGCGACTGCTGCCAGTCGAACGAGATCCGGGCGGTGGTCGGCTCGTCAGACGGACGGATGAGCCGGCCGTCACTCGCCGAGATGCCCATCATGTATCGCAGCCGGTTCTCGCAGCGATAGACGTCGGTGAGGGCGTTCTCCACCTCGCCGCGGAAGAAGAAATACTGCTCGCGGGCCTGGGCCTCCTTGTCGGCCTCGCCACCGCGGGACTGCTCGACGTAGAGGGCATGCACCTTCCGCCAGGCCTCGAGCGAACTGTCGCGGCCGGCCTTGCGGGATTCGAGGTTGCGATAGGCGAAGTAGAGCTCCCAATAACTCTGCTCGGTGTCGCTCACGAGGTTGCGAACGCCCGCCTCGAAGTCGGCCAGGGAGATGTCGGCGTTGATCCGGGCGAGCAGCACGCCGCGGAAGTTCGGCCGGCCGTAGAGGTTGTCGAAGAAGTCGGGGCCGGCGATCCGGTTGTAGGTGGTGCCCGCCCCCTGGAGCAGCGGCTGGCTGAAGGTGAAGTCGTAGTTCGTGGTCCAGGTGGACGGCACCTCGCGAATCGGCGAGTTGTTGTTGTCGTAGATGGTCGAGTTGTTGAAGCCCCAGGTGGCACCGGTGGCCGTCCGCTTGGTGATGCCCGAGGTCCAGTTGCCCTGATCACCGAGAAGCTGCTGCGGGAAGATCGTGCCGCCCGCGGCATTGAAATTCTGTGGCCGATTGAGCCGTTCCCAGGTGAGCGAACTGGAGAGTTGGGCGTCGAACAGGGCCAGCGCGCTCTCGACGCCACGGAAGGGATCGGTTTCGACGATCGCCGGGTCGTAGACGGTGGGTGTCTGCACGGGACTGGTGAGCAGCGACACGGGCGGCTCCCCCGTCTGCGGCCGGGGCCCGCCGAAGCTGGCAAACCGGCCGCCGAGATTCCGCAGAATCTTGCCGTTCTCCAGCGCCGTGCGGACCGCTTCCTCGAGCGATAGTTCCCAGACGTTGTCGAAATTGGGATTGGAGAGCGTAAGCGGCTCGACGGCGCCGGCTGCCTCGTCGAGCGGCTCCTGCGTGGCGTCGGGATACTCGAGCTTTTGGATGGCGCCGACGTAGTGTGAAAGGTCGCCGTCCTCGAAGAAGTAGAACGGCTGGCGGGGCGCGCATCCGCTGGCGACGAGCGTGATGCTCGTCAGGGCCACCCAGAGTTGTCGGGCGATGCGCGGCACGGCGGGGGATCCGGCTGGTGTGTGCGTCTGTGATGTCGGACGACGGTGAACTCAAAGTGCCGCCGCTGCGCCGAAGAGAAACCGCCGTGCGAGCGACGGCCCTTTCCACCACGGTGCCCCCCGACGCCGAGATGAATCGCTTCACCCGGGCGCAGCGGCAGCACGGGTGGTATCGGCCCCCCAATCGTCAAACTTGGAGGAATCGTCACGGTCAGTCGGGGGCCGTAGTGCCTGGGGCAATCCGGGAAGGCCAAGCAGGCGTGGTGGCGGTTTGCGTCGCTTCGCCATCCCGCCATACGAACAGCGCCGCACAGCCCGGAGTGGCGGCGACGAGTGCCAGGCCCTTCTCAGGCCCAAGCACGCTGGCGGCGGTGGCGAGCGAGTCGGCAGTCATGCAGTCGGGGGCGATCACGGTGACAGAGGCCGGTCCCTCCACGCCGAGGCCCGTCCGCGGATCGACGATGTGGCTGTATCGCCGGCCCTCGATCTCGACCGCCTGAAACGCATCGCCCGAGGTGGTCACGGCGGAATGGGCAAGCACGAGCGGCTGGGGAAGCGCTGCCGGTTGCGGCGCGCCGCGACCCAGCGGCGCCACCGCAATCCGCCAACCGGGAGTTCCAGGAGGCGGTCCCGAGACGGCCACGTCGCCGGAGGCATCGACCATCGCCGCTTCGACGCCGGATGACGTGATCGCCTCGATCGCCCGGTCGGCCGCGTAGCCCATGCCGATTCCTCCGAGGTCGAGCCGCGTGCCGGCCTTGGGCAGTAGCACCGCCTCTGATTTGGGCACGAGCACCAAGGCGGCCGGTCCGACGGTATCGACCGCCGCCGCGAGCTTCTCCGGCACCGGGAGCCGTTCGGATCGGCGGACCTGCCTCCAAAGCGTGGTGAGCCGGCCGACCGCGGGATCGAACCCGCCGTCCGTCCGGTCTCGCAGGGCGACAGCCCGCTCGAGTACCCGCCAGAGATCCCCGCTGACTGGTACGGGTGCCGCGGTCGGGGCAGCTGCCGAAAGCCGCGAGAGTTCGCTGGCCGGATCGTAGTCGGAGAGAATCCGTTCGAGCCGGTCGACCTCGGCGAATCCGGCCGCGATCGCAGCCCGCCCTGCGGACGCATCGGCCGCGTGGACGGTGATCGTCCACGGCACACCCATGAATCGCCGCGTCTCGGTGACCCGCACGCCGGCCTCAGGCGGACGGCAGCCGGTGGCGACGGTCACTGACAGCACCGCCAGTGCTGCGGCTTTTAGGAATGCACGGTAGAATTCGCTGGTCATGGCTGAAACCGACTCCCTGCCCGCCGTGGCGATTGCCTTCGACTGCACGCCGCTCCGCAGCGTGCCGCGGCTCGACATTCCGCTCGACGCGTCGCCCGTCTACCGCCGCCGCCTCGAGCGG
>JBILVW010000113.1:0-8041 GCA_044370205.1 Pirellulales bacterium
CACGGTGGGCGCGGGCCGCAATCTGCCGCACGGCGCCTTCATCGACAACCTCGGGCTCAACGGCCTGCTCATCGTCGAGGGGCAGAATGAGCGGGAGTTCTTCATCACGGCGGCCCCGAAGGCGGCCCCCGGCCGGAGGCTCTTCCACCTGCGGGCCGGCCCAGACGGCGGCCAGGTCTCGCTCCCGGCGGTGCTGAACGTGCTGCCGTAACCACGGCGACAGCATGCGCACGACCGCTGGGACCACAAAGAGCCGCGCGTGCGGCATCGCGGCGAGAAACCAGCCGTGCCGATCGCAGGAAGCCCCCGGCGGAAGCCGGGGGATGACGCGTGGCGATTACGATTGGCGCGGTTGAGCAAATGCCCGGATGGTGGTGGCCAGCGTCATCCCCCCGCTTCCGCGAGGGGCTTTTGGGGCAGCGTGCGCACGGTCCCCGCGAGCCGACGAGGTTACGTGATCCCCACAAGCCCCCGGCGGAAGCCGGGGGATGACGCGTGGCCGCTCGACCTACCGGGCCGCGTCTTTCGGCTCGAAATACCGGGCGAGAATCCGCCCCACGATCTGCTTGCCGCGGCTGTTGCCGTGGATCGAGTCGCGGGCGAAATGGTCGTAGGGCTTGTAGGACCGCAGCATGTAGTCTTCCCACGCCTTGCGGATGTCGAAAAACTCAACCCGCTCCTCGCGGCACATCCGCCGCATCCGCGCGGAAAACTGCTCCATGTCGTCGAGGGCCACCGCCGCCGGCTTTTGCGTGACATAGATAGGCTCGTAGACCTCCCGCGGCGCGATCGCCCCGCTCAGCACGAGGATCTCGCAGTTCGAGCCCTGCCGGATCTGGCGGATCACGCTGCGGATCGCCTCGACGTCGAAGCCGTGGCTGATGCCCGAAATCATCACGAGGTCGGGCTTGTAGTCGAGCACGTAGGGCTTCACGCGGCCCTCGTCTTTGTAATACCAGCAGCCGGTGCCGCCTCGCACGCTCGTCACGATCTCGATCTTCGCCTTGGGATAGATGCGGGCGAGGAGCGTCTCGTAGAGCGAGTTCGACGTGTCGTTGCAGATGCTGTCGCCGAGCATCACGACCCGCAGCGGACCGCCCGTGGCCAGCCGCTGCATGGTCCGCGGCAGAAACTGCCAGCGGTCGGCGGCCGGCTCGAACTGGACGACCGGGCACTGCGCGGCGAGCCCCGCGGCCCAGTCGGCCGCGTCTTCGGCGGTAATCTTTTCGACCCGCAGGTTTTTCACCGATAGCGGCCCGGCGTTGGCCTGTAGCCGGATCCGCGCCTGTTTCGCGTCGGCATGGCCGCGGAAGCAGAGCGAGTAGGGCCGCCAGTCGGTGGAGGTGTCGATGCTGTCGTGGTCATCGGCCACGATCTCCTTGCCTTCTTGATCGAAAAACACCGCCGAACAGAGCGGCTTCTCCGCCGCCTGGGCGAGGAACCGGAGCCGGTAGAAGGCAAAGGGCTCGACGGGGAAGGACTTGCTCATGAGCTGTCCCTGGCGGATGCGGATGCCGTGCTCGTCGGGATCGCCCGCCTGCCGGATCGTGTCGCCTTCGAAGGGCACCGGCGCCTTCGAGGGCTCCCAGCCCTCGGCCGCCGGGGCGAGGCGGAAATCGGAGGCCAGGAGCGGCGGAAATTCATCGATCCGGATGTTGCGGTAGCGGATCGTGCCCACCATCTTGCCGTGGATCTGCAGGGCGATCACGCCCTCCTGCGGGATCGTGGCATCGGTCTCCGTGTAGTCGGCAGTCTCGATGCCGTTGATCGAGAGCCGCATCCGCCGCCCCTCGCAGCGGATCACGTATTCGTTCCAGCCGTCCTTCGCCTTGGCGAGCGCCTGCGCCACGGCCTCCTTCGACGCCGTCACGAGAAAAGTGTTGCGGCGGCTCTCGTCGTAGAGGCAGCCCTCGACGGTCGGGCCGATGTCGGCCTGGTAGCCGATCACCTCGTGGTGGTTCGGGATGCGGACGGTGCGAAACTGGATGCCGGCATTGCAGTCCTGCCCGCAGTCGAGCCGGTATTCGAGCCGCAGTTCGAAATCGCCGAACGTGCGGTTGGTGGCGAGAAACTCATTCCGCGGCGCGGCCCCCGTGGGGCTGCCCGCGACGATCGCGCCATCTTCGATTCGCCAGGTGTGTTTCGTGTCGCCGTTCCAGCCGGCGAAGCTCGTGCCGTCGAAGAGCGACTGCACCGGCGCGGCCGGCGGCTGGTCGGCCGCGGCCGCTTGGCAAGCGATAGACACGAGAAACGCCGCGAGGAGCGGCAGGAGGTTGGGGTAACGGGTGGTGGATGAGCAACGCATGCATGCGGCCCCTTGAGTGGTTCGATTCGTTCATGGGAGTATGACGCGGGGAACTCCTGGTGGGAACGCCAGCCTGCGTGCCATGCACACGGGCCTGGAAGCACCCGATACGTTGGACGCTTCGGGGGAGACCGCCAGGTAGCCGAGGTGATCCGCACGCTCGGTATCAGCGAGCAAACTTTTTATCGGTGGAAGAAGCGGTTCGCTGGGCGCTGTATTTCAGGGGTCGATCCGCTCCACGTATCGGCAGACCGTCAGGAAATGCTGATCGGACTCAACCGGGAAAGATTTGAATCGCCCCTGGTAGAGCGGGCCTGTGCCCATCGTGTGGTTGGCATGCTACCCCAGCCTCACCGCGTGCAACCGATAATCCGCTCCCGTCCCCGATTTACCCCTACCGCAGCGACTGCAAATATGCGAGCAGATCGGCGGCTTGACCGGCCGTGAGGTCGCGGAGCAGGTGTTCGGGCATGAGCGACGTGGGCAGCGGCTCGAGTTCCTCGATCGCGGCGGCGGCGAGGTCGGTTCGCTTTCCCGTCGCATCGACGATCGAGACGGTTTCGTCGGTCCGCTGGGCAACAAGGCCGGTCACGCTCCTGCCATCCTCCGTGACTGCAAGCCACGTGCGGTGTTCCGGGGCAATCAGCTTCGAGGGCTCGAGGAGACTCTCGACGATCTGCCGTCGGTCGAGCCGCGCGGCCACACGATCGAGCGCCGGCCCGACTGCGGCCCCCTCGCCGCCAACGGCGTGGCAACTGCGGCACTGCACCGCGGTCGATTCGGCGAAGAGCCGCCGGCCGCGGTCGGCATCGCCGACGACGGCGAGGAGCGCGTGCTTGTCGATTGTCGTGCCCAGGCGACGCAGCCGGCGCTCTGGTGGCAGAAACCGCTCGAACAGACCGACGACGACCGGATCGGCAGCGGCCGCGGCATCGAGAACGAACCCGCGGGTGGCTGCGGGCAGCGTGTCGTCGGCCACCGCGTCGGCGAGTATCGACGCCCGGGCAGTGGTGCCGAGAATCTGGGCGATCACGCGCTCACGCTCGGCAAGACGGGCGGCCGACCGCGCGGCCGCGTCCCGCAGCCGCTTTTCGTCCGCCGCGGCGAGGTCTGCATCGGTGGGCCGCTTGCGTTTCGCTGCGGCCGCGATCCCGCGGCCGATCTGCCAACGCTCCCGGGCCGCGTCGCGGCTCTCCTGCGCCAGCACGGTCGGCTCGTCGAGTGCCGCCAGCCGTGAGACGAGCCTGCGTTCCGCCACGTCCACGGGCAGCGACGCGATCCACTCGCGGACGAGCGCGAGCCCCGCTTCGTCCACGAGGTCCGTGCCAATGTGCGGCATCCGCCCAGGGCCGCTCGTCGCCATCCGATACCAGAGCGTGGAACGATGAGGTTCACCAGGGGCCACGACGCGGGCCTCGGCGATCGCGAAGTCTCCTCGCGCCGGCCGCATGCCGAGCACCTCGAGGTCGGCCGTGGCAATCTCGGCGTTGAGGTGCACCCGCGGCACGCTTCCGCCACCGAACCTGTGGCAGCCGCTGCAGTTGACGTGCAGAGAGGCCCGCGCACGGGCGTCGAGCGAGGCGGTGCGATCGTGCGGGTTGGCCAGCCGAGGCAGTTCGTCTTCCGTTCCCGGCCGCATGACGGCGGCGAACGGATCAGTCTCCGGATCGGGCTCGATGACCACATCCTGGAGGAGTCCCCGGTCGCGAAACCGGCGGAGTTGGTTGACCGTCTCGCGAGGCACGGTGCCCGGCACGTCGCGATTGAGTTGAGCGATGTCGAAAGCGAGCGTGGTTCCGGCCCATTCATTGTGGCACCGCTGGCACTCGCTCCGCGAGAGAAACCGCCAGGTTTGCAGCCGCGTGCCGCCGGCGGCTTCGGGATCGGTGATCGCAAGGGGGAGGCTCGTTCCCTCGGCCGGCACGAGTTCGGCGTCGGTGCCGGCCGTGTTCCAGGCGTAGGAGTAGCCGTGCCAGTGGTGACCGTCGAAGTGCAACAGCTGCGTCTCGAGCTTCCGTTGGGTCGTGGGATCATCCGCGGTCATCTCCATGGAGAAGGTCTTGGCGAGCACGGTGCCGGGCGGATAGCCGAGCTGCGAGCGGAACATCGAACCCTTCACGGCCGCCTTGGCCGGATGGAGTTTCACGCTGCCGGTGCCGGGGAGGCCTATGAACCGGCGGGCCCGCGCATGATCGGCCCACGCTTCGGCAGCGATCTCGAACGGCGTCACTCCCGGCATCGGCCGCTCGGCCGCCGTGTCGGCGAACAGCCCCGTTTCAGAGAGCCGCTGGGGAAACGCCTCCGCCTTCGCCACGAGGTCGTTTCGCACCAGTTCGTGGATCGAGCCGTCGTCGTAGTTGAGGATGAAAAGCTCGCCGTCGCGATCCTCGGCAAACGCGATCACACGGATCGTGGGAGCGACGAGATCGACGAGCGGCCCTGGGCCGTCGACGCCGGTGCCGATGCTCCACACCCGACGCGACACCCAGTCGCCAAACACGTAACGGCCGACGAGCTCCGGAAACTTCGCGCCACGATACACGCAGCCGCCCGTGATCGACGCGCCGGCCGTGTGCGGCATCTCGAGCCAGGCTTTTACGACCGGCGCCGGTCCCCGCGGCCAATCTGGATGGATCGGGTTGCTCCCCTCCTGGAGGCTCCAGCCGTAGTTGTCACCGGCCTTCACGCGGCAGACGAGCTCCCACACCTCGAGGCCGACGTCACCGGCCCAGAGCTCGCCCGTGGCCCGATCAAAGCTCATCTTCCACGGATTGCGGTGGCCGAACGACCAAATCTCGCCGCGGGCCCCGGACAGGTTCACGAGCGGGTTGTCGCGGGGAATCGAGTAGCCGCGGCCTTCGTTCGGATGGTCGACGTCGACCCGCAGGATCGCGGCCCGGAGGTCGGTCACGTCCTGCCCGGTCTTGTGCGGATCCTCGGGGAAGTGATCGCCGCCGTCGCCGGTCGAAACATAGAGCATCCCGTCGGGGCCGAAGGCCAGGCAGCCGCCATTGTGGCCGCCGGCCGGCCAGGTGATCACCTCCACCTCGCTGTCCGGATCGGCCCGCGGCACGCCGTCATCGTCGATGACGGTCAGTCGCACCACCCGCGTGCTCTCGGTATACGGTGGCCGCGATTCGTCGCGGTAGCCGACCGTGTAGCAGAGGTAGCAGAAGCGGTGGGTTGCAAATTGTGGATGGAATGCAAGATGAAAGATGCTTCCCGGCACGAGCGCTTCTGCGGCCGGCCGATTGGCGTTCAGCCGCTTGACGAGGTCGCCGATATCGAGGAACAAGTCGGGCTGGCGGCAGTCGCGATCGGCTGGCAGCGAGTAGGCTTTTCCGTATAACTCGGTGACGAAGAACCGGTCGCTGCCGGAGGCGGTGGCCAGGCACGTGGCAGCGGGGAACCGGAGATGCTCGTACACCAGCCGCGTCCGGAACGGCGGGGGCGGATCAGGCGTGCCTGCGACCCGTGAGGCCGTCCAGGGCGCCGGCGTCGCGGCGTGGAGCACAGCCGACAACATCGGCACGACGGCAAGCGCGAGAAGTAACGGATTCATGCGCGGGGCACGGCGCCGGAATGGGCGGCTATCCCTGTCACTCATGGTTCATCGGGCCGAGGCTCGAGCCGCCCGGCTAGCACATCGAACGGCCCAAGCGGCACCCGCACGCCGTCGCCATCGGGCTCGGCCGACACCGTGACTCCCGTCTGGGGGTTCACGAGCCGCAGGCCTTCGAGCGTGTGGCCCGGCAGCCGTAGCGCGAGCCCGGGCCGCCTCGACTCGCCGCTGAAGTTCGCCAGCACGAGCGACGCGCGGCCATCCAGCCTGCGGACGAGCGACATGACCTGTGGATCGTCGCAGGTGATCTCGTCGAGGAGCAATTCGCCGCGGGCGAACTCCGGATTCTCCTTCCGCAGCGCGAGAACCCTGCGGTAATACTCCCAGACCGCGGGATCGTCGTCGGGGTTCGGCGGATGCTTCGGATCGCCGGCGAACACGACGGTGATGCCCGCGAGGGCGTGCACCGCGTCCAACGCCATCAGCCGCGGCGTGTAGCCGGCGAAGCCCTGCTTCAGAAACCACGAGGTGTCGTGGTTGCGGCAGAACCGGATGCGGTTCGCGGCTGGCGGAAGCGACTTTTGCAGGCTGGCGATCCCGGCCTTGTAGCTGGCGGCCGTGACCTTTCCGGCCTCCAGCGCCGCATTCATGTCCATCACGTTGGCCCAGTTCGCGTCCTGCGCGAGATCGCTCACCGAGTGCCACACCGGGCCGAACATCTCGCTCATCAGCACGGTGTCGGGCTTGATCTCGTGCATCGCCTCCATCATCGCCCGGTAGAGCGGCAGCGTGCTCGATGCCCGCCACGCCGGATATGGGATGGCCGAATCCCAGTTGGGGCTCTTGTAGCTGTTGGCATCGACGCGATAACCGTCGATGTCGTAGGTCTTCACGTCATGCTGGACGAGCCGCCGCATGTAGTCGATGTACGTCGGCTTCGAAGGGTCGGTGTTGTAGGTGCCCCAGTTGAAGTGCGTGACGAGCAGGCCGTGCTCGTCGCGGGTGAAGAACTCCGGATACTCCCCGACCACCGGTGACCGCTTGCTGAACCCATGGATCACCATGTCGAAGAGCACCCGCATGCCGTTGTCGTGGGCGACCTTGACGACGTGCCGCAGGTCTTCGGAAGTGCCCACCTGCGGATCGACGACGAAGGGATCGACGTTTTCGTAGCCCCCGAGCCAGTGGGGCAGCATGTAGAGCGTGTTGAAGCCGATCTCGCGGTAAAACGGTATCCGCTCGGCGAGGCCACGGAGGCCGCCGGGGTAATACTCCGGCATGACCTCGATCATCACCATCTCCGGCACCCACGCGGGCGTGGCGTTCGACCGCGGGTAGCGCACGTCCAGGACGCTCCGCAACTGCTCCGCCTGTGCCGCCGGAAACGTCTCCGCCATCAGCAGAACCTGCCGGTCGGAGACGGCGGTGTCGGAGTCGCCCATCCGCGAGGCGCGGACGTCATGCATGAGCAAGGAGAGCCTGTGGCGGTCGCCGCTGAGATATGTCTGGTAGAACACCTGCCCCTTCGTGTCGAGCCACGCCGCCAGCGACCGCCGCAGTTTCTCGTTCGTGACCCCGACGATCCCCGGATACCGGTCGGGGGAGGTGCGACATTCCACGAACGTCCCCGCGAGCGACTTGTACGGGGTGCGCGGTTCGACGTGGTTATAGGTGTAAACGGGCCCTGGCACGTCCACGACGCAATCATCCGTGGCCCCGACGGCCGCGCCCGGTACGACAAACAGAAAACCCTCGAAGCGGCGGAAACTCGGGGTCATGATGTCTCGCTGCAGATTGCGGTTGAGGGTGGCCGAACGCTCCACGCGACGCTCGCGGGGAAAGAGCGTGTACGTCGAGATCAATTCGAACTCGTAGGGATCCTGCGGCGGCGTGGTGGGCGGCAGGACCGACGTCCGCCAGCGCCGCGGGATCAGCAGCGTGGGCTCGCGCATGTGCACGCCGTGTCGAAACCGTAGGGAAAGTGAGCCCTCCGCCTCGTCGAGGTGCACCGTGGTTTGGAGCAGCCGCGACCCGTGCTCCTCGACCATCCATTCCTTGTCCACGCAGAAGTCGACGGCGATGCCGGGATCGTTCCGGGTGATGAGGCTTCCCGGCACACCGTCGACGGTCATCGACACCCAATCGCCCGTCGCCTTGTCGAACTCGAGCCGCAG
>JBILVW010000114.1:0-8040 GCA_044370205.1 Pirellulales bacterium
GGCGATCCACGCCGCCGAGACCGGCCACCTCGTGTTCGGCACCATCCACGCCTCCAACGCCCCGAGCACGGTGACTCGCATCCTCGACCTGTTTCCGCAGGAGGAGCATGCGGCGATCCGCAGCGCCATCGCCTTCAACATGAAGGGCATCGTGGCCCAGAAACTGCTCAAGTCGATCAAGCCCGGCGTGAGCCGCGTGCCGGTCGTGGAACTCATGTTCTTCGACGTGCTCGTGAGGAAGTACGTGCTCGAGGGGCTCGATCACCAGCTTGCCGACCACATCAAGAAGTCGGCCCGCGACGGTATGCAGGATTTCACGATGAGCCTCAAGAGTCTCGTCGACCAAGGTCTGATCGACCGCCACGCGGCCCTCGAGATCGCGCCCAATCGCGAGGCGCTCGAGATGGCCCTCAAGGGCATCGGGGTGTCCTGACCGATGAAGGCATTTTTCAAGACGAGCGGCGCGGCGACGAAGAAGGCTCCGCCGGCGGCGTTCGAGCCGCGGGCGAATGCGACACCGGAGCAGCTTGCCTCCCGCAAAGAGGCTCTGTCGCTGCCCGGTTTCAAGCCGCTCGCCGCGGCATTCGGCGAGGCATTGGCCGCCGCGGCAACTGGCGTGCTGCTCGAGGTCGGGAGCAGGCAGGCGGTCACGCTCCGCTGCCGCATCGACAACGCCTGGCAGTCGGCCGAATCATTCCCTGGTGACGCGGGCTTGGCGGCGGTCGCGGCTGCGAAGAAGCTCGCGGGCCCGTTGGCGGCTGGCGAAGGGGGAGAACAGGCCGGCGAGTTCATCGTCGTGGCCGGCGGGGCGCGGCGGCCATGCCGCCTCACCGTGCGGCAGGCGGGCTCCCATGAGCAGGTGCTCGTGCAGATCGGCGGCGAACTGCCACCACAGGAATCGGCCGGCCTGGCAGGCATGCTTGGGCGGATCCTGCCCGGCCTGCGGCCGAAGACGACCGCCGCGGCCGGTGATGCATCACCGCCCAGCGTCACCTTTGCCGCCGACCGCGGTGCCGGCCTGGAAGGGCTGGCCGCTGCCTGCCAGTTGCTCGCCGCCGCAGTCGCCGGTCGCGCCGGTGAGATCGTGATCGAGGCCAATCGCGATCAGGCGACGGTGCATCAGGATGTCGACGGCGTGTGGCGGCCCACGGTCACGCTTGATCGCAAGGAGGCTGCGGCCGTGATGGCGGTGTTCATGGCCGTCGCTGGGGTCGAAGGCCGCGAGGGGGGCAAGCGGCGGTCGGGGCGTGCCGACCTCCTGATCGAAGGAAAGTCGTGGCCATGCACGGTGAGTCTCCAGGCCGTGCCCGCCGGCACGCGGCTTTCGGTGGCCCTCGAGTACGGTCGCCCGAAATTCAAGACGCTCGCCGACACGGGAATGCCGGAACCGCTCGTGCAGCAGGTGAGAGAACTCGTCGCCCTGGAGAGCGGCATACTCGTCGTCGCCACGCCCAAGCGAGGCGGTCTCTCGACGCTGTTCGACGGCGTGCTGACCGCCGCCGATCGCATGCTTCGCGACTTCGTGTCGTTCGAGGATGCAGCGGCGGCCCGCACCGAAATCCAGAACGTGCGGCCCATACGGTGGGATGCGGCCGCGGGCATTTCGCCCGTGGCGGCGGTCGATCAGGCGCTCCGCGAGTATCCGCGGGTGCTGGTCACCTGCGACCTCAAGGATCCGGAACTGGCCCAGAAACTCACGGCCCAGGCCGCCGAAGGGCTGCTCGTGATCGTCGGCATCCATGGCGGAGATGCGGCCGAGGGCATCGCGAACCTGGCCGGGCTCGGGGTCGGCCGCGATGTGCTCGGCAGGCTCCTGCTCGGCTCGATCGCAGGCCGGCTGGTGCGCAAGCTCTGTCCGAAGTGCCGCGACGAATACCTGCCGACACCGGATGAAATCGCCAAGCTCAAACTCGACGCGGGGGCGCGGCCCACGCTGCATCGCGCGACCCAGGGGGGCTGCGGCGTGTGCGGGCACACGGGCTACCTCGGCCGCACCGGCATCTTCGAGATCGCGAAGGGACCCACCGTCAACAAGGCGGTCGCGGCCGGTGCCGACGCGAGCGTGATCCGACAGGCAGCCGCCAAGGACGGCCTGCAGCCGCTCTCACGGGAGGCGCGGCGGCTCGTCACCGAGGGCGTCACGTCGCTCGACGAGATCCAGCGAATCTTCCGCAAGGGGTGAGCACCCGTGATGGCCGAAAATCGCTTTGCCGCCGCCGATCGGCCTGACGATGCCGAGGCGGAGCTTCCGGGCGAACGGCCGGTGAGCGGCCTGGCCGTGGCGGCTGCATTTCTGGGATGTGTCGCGGCCCTGGCCCTCGTGAGCCCCGTGTTCTGGGTGATCCCGCTCGTCGGCGTCGCGGTGGCGGTGGCCGCGATTCGCGACGTGTCACGGGTGGGGATGGCGAAGGCCGGCGGGCTCGCGGCCGTGGCGGGCCTGGCGCTGTCGCTTGGTTTCGGAGCCCAGGCGGTCGCGGCGGCTGGGATGGCGCGGTGGCTGGTGGCTGCGCGAGCCGAGTCCGCTGCTCACTACTGGATCGACGCGGTGTGTGGTGACCGCGCCGCCGACGCCCGCAGCATGTGTGGCCCCGATGCCGCCGACCGGATCGAGGCGGCGGTGGCCTGCTGCGGTGACGGCACGCCGAAGGTTCGCTGTCTCGGCGCGGGCGAGACGCCCGGCACGTGGCTCGTGCAGGTCGCGCGGGGATCCTGCACGCTCGACCTCGTGCTCGAGCCGATGCCCTCCACGACGGGTGGACGCACCGTCGAACGCTGGATGATCACCAGGTGCAACGTGGTTGGAGTCGGTACCGCCGCAGTCCGGGGGCACGTGCTCGCCGCCGGCGGATTTTGACGACTCATGCTCAACTGTGATGGTCAGTCAACCGTGGCAGTCAAAATTCACCGGCGGCTGCGCGCGACCCCCGGCCTGCTCCGCCTCTCGTCGAGGCCAGCGGACGGCGTCGATTGAGTCGGCGGCGGCGGCGAGCATGACGAGGCGGTCGAAGCCGAGGGCGGCGCCGACGCCGTCGGGCATCGATGGGCCGTGGGCGGCGAGCAGTCGCTCAGGTATCGGCAGCACGTCACGGCCTGCGGCCGCGCGGGTTCTGTTCGTGGCCTCGATCCGGGCGGCGAGCACGTCGCGGCTGGTCTCCTCCTCCCAGCCGTTGGCCAGTTCGACGCCCGCGACGAAGAGCTCGAAGCGGCGGGCCGTCGTCGGCGCCGCGGGATCGAGCCGGGCGAAGGCGGCCTGCGAGGCGGGCCAGGCCTCGAGCATCGTCGGCCGCTCCTGGCCGAGCCGCGGCTGCACGACTTCGGCGAGCAATTGTTCGAAGCCACGATCCCAGCGATCCTGCTCGGCCTCGTGGGGCGTGGAGGCCGGCACGGTGACGCCGGCACGGGCGAGAGCCGCGAGCAGGTCGTCGGCCGTGGCTGCGAGGGGATCGACGTCGGCATGCATGCGAAACGCCTCGCGGCAGCTGATCCGCTCGATGCCCGACGTGCCGAGCGCGGTGCCGCAGAGCCGGTCGAGCAGTGGCGCGGCGTCGTCGAGCGTCGTGCCCGGTGCATACCACTCGAGGAGCACGAACTCGACATCGTGGAGCCGGCCCCGCTCGCCGGCGCGGAAGGCCCGGGCGAACTGGTAGATCGGGCCCGATCCCGCGGAGAGCATCCGCTTCATCAGGGCCTCGGGACTGGCCTGGAGGTAGTGGGCCGGGCCGCCGTCGAGCGGCACCCGCACCGGGTCGATGTGCGTCTCCGGCAAGACCTCGGCCGAAAGCACGGGCGTATCGACCTCGAGAAACCCGAGGTCGTCGAACACCGTCTGCACGGCCCGCCGCACCTGCGTCCGTGTCTGCAGGATCGGGCGGAGCGTCATGCCGAAACGGTTTCACCCCGCCGGGCGAGCCGCTCCGCCGTCTCGCGGTAGACGAGTACGGGGCAGGGGGCCCGCCGTACGATCGCCTCGGCAACGCTGCCCATGAGCAGCCGCGTCATGCCGGTGCGGCCGTGGGTGCCGAGCACGATCATCTCCGCCCCCTCGTCGCCGGCGATCCGCACGATCTCACTGGCGGGATCTCCCATCGTGAGCCGATGGGTGAAGGGCACGGCGGGATCCTTGGGCCGCACGTCCTCGAGCATCTTGAGAATCCGCTCCGAGCTCGGCTCGGGGAGGCCGTAATAGAGCTCGCCACCACCATACGCCAGCGGCGGCTCCTCGACGTGCACGATCAAGAGCCGCGCCCCCGACGACTTCGCCAGCGCCTCCGCATGCGTCAGCGCCGCATCGCTGGCCGTCGAGAAATCGGTCGGAAACACAATCGTCTTCGTAGCCATGACTCGTTCTCCGGGATGGAGCACCATTTTACGCAGGCCGTCACTCGAAGGTCGCGGGCAGCCGCCCGGGGGCACGTGCTCGCCGCCGGCGGATTTTGACGATTCGTGCTCGATGGTGATGGTGCGTCAACCGTGGCAGTCAAAATTCACCGACGGCTGCGCGCGACCCCCGGTCAGCTGCCCTCCTCTTCTCCACGTGGACACAGCATGAGATCCGGGAGGCGAGGGGGTCGGCGACTGCTCGAGGTGCATTGGGCCGCCGCGGCCCACCGCGACGAGACAGTTGCCGCCTCCGAGCCGGCGATTCTCAATGAAGGCGCATTCCCGGGAGCGCGCCGGAGTCAGGGGAGAGCAGGTAGACACCTGGGGCGCCGGCGCCGCTGGCCGCCACCACCATGCCCTCGCTCAGGCCGAACTTCATCTGCCGCGGGGCAAGGTTGGCCACCACGACCACCAGCCGGCCCACGAGTGCGGTGGGCTCATGAAAGCCCTTGATGCCCGCGAAGACCGTCCGCGTCGCGTCGCCACCGAGGCTCACCGTGAGCTTGAGCAACTTCTTCGCCTCGGGCACCTCCTCGGCCGCGACGATCCGCGCCACGCGGAGATCGACCTTCGCGAAGTCGTCGATCGTGCAGGTGGCCGCGAGCGGCTCGGCAGCGAGCGGCTCGCCCGAATCCTGAGTGGTCAGTGTGGCTGGGGTCGTGGCAGGTGTCGGCTCCATCGCAGAGGCTCCTTTGTGTCGTGCGTCTTTCTCGGCCTCTGCCCGCGCCGCGGCGAGCAGGGCCTCGAGCTGTGTCTTTTCGACCCGTTTCATGAGCGGCTGGAAGGTCGCCACGGGCAGGCCCGCGAGCGGCGTCTGTGATTCTTCCCACGAGCGGATCGCGCCGCCCACGAGCGATCCCGCCTGCTCGGCGAGCACCGGCAGCACGGGCGCGAGGTAGACCGCCAGCTGTCGGAAGAGATTGAGCGCCACCGTGGCCACGTCCTGCAGCTTGGCGGCCGATTCGGGCCCGGCCTTGGCCAGCTTCCAGGGCTGCTCGGCATCGACGTAGGCGTTGGCCCGATCGGCGGCGAGCATGATGGCCCGCATCGCTCGGGCGAAGTCGCAGTCTTCGTAGGCGGCGGCGATTTCGGCGGCGTCGGCCGCAGCCTGGGCGAAGAGGCCGCCGTCGTCGGGATAGCGGGCCGAGAGACCGGTGGCCTCGAGCCACCGCGCCGTGCGGCTGGCGAGGTTCACGACCTTGCCCACGAGATCGGCGTTCACCTTGGCGGCGAACTCGTCGAGGTTGAGATCGATGTCGTCGATGCCGCCGGAGAGCTTCGCCGCGTAGAAGTAGCGGAGCATGCCCGGGTCGAGATGGTCGAGGTACGTCCGCGCGAGCAGGAAGGTGCCCCGGCTCTTCGACATCTTCTGGCCGTTGACCGTGAGGAAGCCGTGGATCCGAACCTTGGTGGGCAGGGCGAGCTCCGCGGCCTCGAGCATCGCCGGCCAGAAGAGCGTGTGGAAATACGTGATGTCCTTGCCGATGAAGTGGTGAATCTCGGCCGGGGGCTCGTTCGGCCCGCCGCGGCCCCACCAGGCGGCGACCGTGTCGCCGTGTCGTCCGCACCACTCGTCGGTCGCGGCGAGGTAGCCCACGGGCGCGTCGAACCAGACATACCAGTAGTGGCCCGGCGCGTCGGGGATCTCGAAGCCGAAGTAGGGGGCGGGCCGGGAAACGTCCCAGTCACGGAGCGGCTCGCCGAGAAAGTGGCCGGCGAGGTAGTTGGCGATCCGGGGATCGACCGCACCGCTCGAGCGGGTCCAGGTGGTGAGGAACTCGTGCAGCGGCTCGAGCGTGACGAACAGATGCTCGGCCGACCGGACCTCGGGCCGGGCTCCCGAGAGCGTGCTCACCGGATCGACGAGATCGGCCGGCGTGTAGGCCGCGCCGCACTGCTCGCAGGAGTCGCCGTACTGGTCGGCAGTGTTGCACTTCGGGCAGGTGCCCTTCACGAACCGATCGGCGAGAAACACGCCGGCCTGCGGATCGTAGAGCTGCTGCACGTCGCGGGAGACCACGAGGCCCCGGGCCCGGAGTCGGCTCCAGATCTCGCCGCACAGCCGGCGGTTGGAGTCGCTGTCGGTGGAGCCGTAGTGATCGAAGGCGATCTGAAAGGCGGCGAAGTCGGCGAGGTGCGCCTCCCGCATCGCGGCGATGAGTTGCTGCTCGGTGGTGCCCTCGGACCGGGCCCGAATCATGATCGCCGTGCCGTGGGTGTCGTCGGCGCAGAGATAGATCGCGCGGTGGCCGCGGAGCTTCTGGAACCGCACGAAGATGTCGGTCTGGACGTACTCGACCAGGTGCCCGAGGTGGATGTGGCCGTTGGCGTAGGGCAGGGCCGACGTGACGAGGATGCGGCGGTCGCGGGAGGCGTGCATGCGGGCTCGCGGGCGGGTGTGGATCGCGGATTGTAGGAACGGGCGCGGATCGGGGAAACGGCGTTCGTGCCGGGCGACTGGGCAAACCTGCGGAGCCCAAAGTGGCCTTGTGACTGCCCGGGGCCGCCGCCAGTATCCCGCCCGCCTGCGGGAAATGCCGACCCGCACCTTCCGCTGCACGGAGTTTCCGGACGATGCGCCTCGCCACAGTGCTGATTCTGTCGCTTGCGATGATGCCTGCCGCCACCGCCGCGCCAGCCCCGGGCCAGCCCGCCGCTGCGGCCGTGTCCGGCGACGTCGTGCTGCTCGATTTCTCGGCGTCGTGGTGCGGGCCCTGCCGGCAGATGGCGGGTCTCGTCGGCGAGATCTCGGCCGCCGGCTGGCTCGTGCGGCACGTGGACGTCGACCGGGAGACCGATCTCGTCCGGCGGTTCGGCGTGACCGGCGTGCCCTGCTACGTGCTGCTCGTGAAGGGTCACGAGGCGGGCCGGATCAACGGCGCCACCTCCCGCGTTGAGCTCGAAAAATTGCTCGCCAAGGCCGCGGCGCCGCTCGGTGCCGGCGTTCCGGCGCAGTCGATCGCCGAGGCTCCGAGCGGTCCTGGCATTCCGCTGCCGCTCGCGACCGCCGCAACGCCGCTCGTCACCGATCCCGTCCGCGCGCCGCGCGATGTGGCTGCGATCCGGCCAGTCTCGTCGTTGCCTTCACCTCCGGCCACCGCCCACGCCGAGCCCGCGGTCGCCACACCACCGGTGGCCGTCGTGCCCGCGCACGGCGGCGGCTCGCCCCTGCCCGCATCTCTGCCCGACGCCGCCCGCACCGAACTCGAACGCCGGCTCATGCAGGCCACGGCGCGGCTCCGCGTGGAGGATACTGCGGGTGTGTCATGGGGCACGGGCACCGTGATCGACTGCCGGCAGGGGGAGGCGCTGATCCTCACCTGTGGCCACATCTTCCGCGACTCGCAGGGCAAGGGACGGGTCGAGGTCGATCTCTTCGGGCCGCAGGGACCGCGGGGCATCGCCGGGCAGGTGGTGGCGTGGGATCTCAAGCGGGATCTCGCGCTCGTCAGCGTGTTCACCGACACGTCAGTCGAGGCCGTTCGCGTCGGCGGCTCCGGCCGCCGCACGGCGCCTGGTGATGCGGTCGTCACCGTCGGATGCAACGGTGGCGCCGATCCGACGATCCATCACAGCCGCGTGACCGCGGTCGACAAATATCTCGGGCCCCCCAACGTGCAGGTGGCCGGCCAGCCCGTGCAGGGCCGCAGCGGTGGCGGC
>JBILVW010000115.1:0-8038 GCA_044370205.1 Pirellulales bacterium
TTTCACGTGAAACCTATGCGGCCTGGGTGGTAGTGGCCTGGGGCGGTTCGGGGCTGCCCATGCCCCTTCGCCGGATGTTCGCTTTCGCCCTCCGGGCTGTCGCTCACTCGATGCTGACTGCGCTCCGGCATCCATGCCTGCGCTGGTCAGCAACGCCGGCTCTCGAGGCATGGGCAGCCCCTCGCGCCGTCCATGCCTCACAATTTTAGCCGCAGAGCGGCAGTGCACGGGCGATCCGGGCCAGAGACCGGTCGCGGCCGAGGATGGCGAGGCAGTCGTAGAGGCCGGGGCCGACCGTCTTGCCCGTCACGGCCACGCGGACGGCGTGCACGAGGTCACCGACCTTCACGCCGGCCTGCTCCACCACGCCCTTGAGCGCCGCCTCGAGGCCCGCCGGCTCGAAGGGCTCGACCGTCTGGATCGCGGTCGCGAACGCGGCGAGGAGTTCCTTCACGCCGGGCTTCACCAGCCGCTGCTTCACGGCTGCGTCGTCCATCGTCGGCTCATCGACCAAGAAGAAGTCGGCATAGGCGAGAATGTCGCCCGCCACTTTGAGCCGGTCGCCCGCGGCCTCGATCACCCGCCGAACGGTCTCCCTCGCATCGGCCGCAGGCGGGTCGGCGACGAGCCCCGCCTTCATGAGAAAGGGCAGCATGAGGGCGAGCTTCTCGTCGGTCGAGAGCGTCGCCATGTAGTGATCCTGCACGGCCCAGAGCTTCTTGGGGTCGAAGCTCGCCGGCGACGAATTGATCCGCTCGAGTGTGAACTGCTTGATGAGTTCGTCGCGCGAGAAAAACTCGGTCTTGTCGTCGTACGACCAGCCCAGCAGCGAGAGGTAGTTGTCGATCGCCCAGGGCAGGTAGCCCACCTCGCGGTAGAAATCGACGATCACGGGATTGAAGGTGTCGGCCTCGGCCTTCAGTCCGATCCGCTCGGCGATCTTCTGGCCGTGCTCCATCACCTGCTTGAAGTCGGCATTCTTCAGATATTGCGCGAGCTTCCGCTTCGAGAGCTTCGTGCGGCTGCCCGGCTCGGCCACGAGCGGCAGATGGGCGTAGACCGGCAGCGGATAGCCCAGCGACATCGCGATGAACGCCTGCCGCGGCGTATTCGAGAGATGCTCCTCGGCGCGGATCACGTGGGTGATCGCGAGATCGTGGTCATCCACGACGCTGGCGAGATGGTAGAGGCACGAGCCGTCGGCCCGCTGGATCACGTGGTCCTGCTCCCGCTCCCAGGCAAACTCCACCCGCCCGCGGACGGCGTCGTCGATCACGAGCGCCCCTTCGCGGGGCATCTTCAGCCGCACGACGCTCGCCCGCCCCTCGGCCGCAAACCGTGCCGCCGCGGCCTCGTCGAAGGCGGCGAAGCGTCGGCTGTAGAGAAACGGCTTGCCCGCCGCCTGCGCGGCCTTGCGTTCCTCGTCGAGTTCCTCCGGCCGGGCGAAGTCGCGGTAGGCATGCCCCGCCGCGAGCAGTTTCTCCGCAGCGGCCCGGTGGCGGTCGGCACGCTGCGACTGGAAATACGGCGCATGGGGCCCGCCCACGCCCGGCCCCTCGTCCCAGTCGATGCCAAGCCACTTCAGTCCCGACAGGATCGGCTCGAGCGCCTCGTCGACGTTGCGGGCGACGTCGGTGTCGTCGATTCGCAGGATGAACTGACCGCCCCGCTGCCGCGCGAAGAGCCAATTAAAAAGGGCCGTCCGCACACCCCCGATGTGCAGGTATCCGGTCGGGCTCGGGGCGAATCGCGTGCGGACCGTCATCAGGCAGCTCCTCGAGAAAATGGGCCGAAGCGACTATCGCGGCCCGCAGCCCCCCGCGTCAATCCGCGGCGGGCCGCGCCTCGAGGAGCACGTGCGGCGAGGGATTGCCCGTGCCGGGGTGCTGGACGGAGGCTCGGGCCTGCACATGCCCTCTCGCGGGCTATGGAAGCAAGCGCAGGCAGGATGCCGAAGCGAAGCGGACATGCAGTGAGCGAAGGACAGCGGGCACCGATCCGCCCCAGGCGGATTGGTCGACGTAGCGAACGTCCGCCGAGAGGGCATGTGCAGGCCGGAGCCGGGTTGGGCCGTGCAGGTCACGCCGCCTCGCGCATTCGGGCCAGCTTCTTGAGCCGCTTCCGTTCGGCCTTCGAGAGGTGGCGGTGCTCGGTCTCAGAGCCGTCGGTGAAGGCCGTGTCGTCGGAGGACTCGTCCTGCATCGTGAAATCGGGAGTCTCCTCCTGCTCCTCTTCTTCCTCCTCGCGGCGCCCCGACGCCGCGGCGGCGGCGCGAGCCGGCTTCGCATCGCCGCGGTCGGCGGCCGGCTTGCGAGCCGGCAGCCCGCGAACCTCGCGGATCACCGACCGGGCTGCCGCGAGCATCGCGATCGCCGCGAAGGCCGCTCCGAGCGCCCAGAGCGAGTGCACACCGATCCCATGCCACCGCCACTGCGGCCCCAGCCACACGGCCGTCGCTGATCCTGCCCACGAGGCGAGTGCGAGCACGAGCCAGAACGCGGTGCCCAGCCGCTCGTGCAGTGGCAGCACCGCCCACAGTGCGACGATGCCGTAGAGGGTCGCCGCCAGGGCGAACCACCAGCCCACGCCGCCGGGCCCGAATGCGACACCCGTGGCGTCGGTGAGGCCGGCGGCCACGAGCGACCCGAGCGGCACGACGCCGGCGCACGCCGTGAAGAGGAACAGGCCCGCGAGCCAGCCCCAGGCGCGATACCTCCCGTGGTAGTCGTCGCGGCGGTGCCGCCGCATCAGCCGCACGATAGTGGCGACGCCCGCGGCGATCATGAGAAACAGTTGCGCCATCCACCCCTGGAGCGAGGCGAGCGAGCGTGGATCGAAGCAGGCTTCAAATGCCTGAAGGGTCCGCGCGAAGCGGCCCGTCGGCGTGAATGGCTTCGTGCCGGTCACGGTCTCGAGGGCACCGAGCGCGATGCCCCCCACGACCGGGAGCAGGATGGCTGCGATCGCCAGCGTCAGCCCGCCTAGGCCGGTGGGCAGGAGCACGGCCGGTCCGCGTTGGCGTTCCGGCGCGGCCTCGGCGGAGTATTCGGCCGGTGAGCGTGGAGCGGCGGCCGCGGCCGCCTGTCCGGCCGGCGCAGACCGCTTCCATGACACGAGCAGGCGGCGCCGCTGGTCGCGGCGCGGCGAAGTGGCGATCGACATGAAAAACCCGAATCCATCCGTGGTTTCGGGATGGCGTGCATCCCGCGCAGACGATGACGGCATCCTGCCGTCGCAGTCGCATCTGCTCCACTTGGTTTCGGCCCGACGACCGAGCCGGATTCACGCCGCGCGGGTGAAGCCGCCGTAGCAGGCACGGCGGGCATCGTCGGCAGAGTCGCGCCGGCAGGCACGGCCGGCATCACCGCGTCGATCGTCAGGGTCACCCGAGTCTCGGCCCAGCCTCGTCGCCTGCCCGCACCGATTTGCCGCTCGCGGGCGGGTGGGCTACGATCCCGCGACAACGACCCCCTGTTTCGCAGGCCTTTCTGCGGGCCTTTCTGCAAGGCTTCCCCTGAAAAGGCTTTCCCTGAAGGAGACCCATTCATGGCCTACACACTGCCCCCCCTGCCCTATGCCTTCGACGCCCTCGAGCCGTCGATCGACGCCCGCACGATGGAGATCCATCACGACCGGCATCACAAGGCCTACGTCGACAACGTCAACAAGGCCCTCGAAGCCCATCCCGAACTGGCCGCGCTCCCCGTCGAGAAGCTGATCGCCGACCTCGAGAAGGTGCCCGAGGCCATCCGCACGGTCGTCCGCAACAACGGCGGCGGCCATGCCAACCACACGCTGTTCTGGGAGTCGCTCGGCAAGGGCAAGGGAGGCGAGCCAGCCGGTCACCTCGGCGAAGCGGTTCGCTCCGTCTTCAGCAGCTTCGAAAACCTCAAGACAGCCCTCTCCGACGCCGCCATGAAGCGGTTCGGCAGCGGCTGGGCCTGGCTCTCGCTCGACCCCAAGGGCAAGCTGCTCGTGGAGAGCACGGCCAATCAGGACAGCCCGATCATGCACGGCAACGTGCCGCTTTTCGGCATCGACGTGTGGGAGCACGCCTACTACCTGAAGTATCAGAACAAGCGGGCCGACTACGTGGCCGCGATCTACGACGTCGTCGATTGGGACGCCGTCGGCAAGCGGTTCGCAGCCCACAAGAAGTAGAACGCTTTTCCATACCCCCCAGACCACCAGCGGGCTTCGCGGCCTCGGCCGCCACGCTGGCTGGCGTTGACTCGGCCTCCGGACGAACTCTATTCCCCCGCCACGCGGTGGATGGATTTCGTCCGGAGGTTTTTTCATGAATGCGGTTCGCGGAATGCGGCAGGGTCTGGGCCACGGAGCGGTCGTGCTGGCGGTCGCGCTGGCAGCCACAACGGGCTGCAAGAGCGGGTCGTGGGCCGCCAAGCCCTCCTGGTGGACGCTCGGTGGTACCGGCGGCACCGATCCCGACAAGCTCGCCGCAGCCCCGGCCTTCTCCGATGACGTGACGAAGCCTTCGGCGACGGCCAAGCCCTATCCCACGACCTCCACGCCCGAGGGCTACGTGCTGGCCAACGGTAGCCAGGCATCGGGCGGCTCAGCGCCTCCCGCCGCACCGGCCGCGACCTACCCTGCCCCGATCACCTACGGCTCCACGCCTCCTCCAGCACCGGCCGCCTCGCTCGCGACCGTTCCGCCTGCGAGCCCTGCGACCGCAGCGTCGCCCGGCCTCTCGTCGCCCGCGACGGCGCTGTCTTCGATCGCTCCGCAAGTCGGCCCGTATGCCGCCCCGGCTCCATCGACTCCACCCGAGTCCACGCTGCCGGCAACCTCGCTCGGCACGGCCGCCCCCGCCTCGCAGCCTGCGGCCCCACCGGCCTTCGATCCGGCCGCCCGCGTAGCCGATGCTCGCGGCTCTTCAGCATGGCAGCCCACAGCGTCGAGCCCGGTCGACCCCGCAGCCGCCTCGCGCTACGGCGCGGCCAACGGCAGCCGCTTCTCTGGCGGGAGCGTCGAGCCGCCCGCGTCACCGGCCGCATTCGCCCCCGCTTCGATCGACGCAGCGCCGACGGCCTTCGAGCCGAGATCGCCGGCGTCATTCACCCCACCGGCGGCCGCGCCTGCGGCGTTTCCTCCTCCCCCCGCTTCGGCAGCTCCAGCCGCTGCCGTTCCGGCCACGACGCCAGCCACACCTCCCTCGACCACGCTTCCTCCCGCGGGCCGTCGAACGGATCCCGGCTACCGTCCGGGAGGCACGTCGAGCTACCGCTCGAGCCGCGACATGCTCGGTGGCGAGGGCTCGATCCAGCCCGCCTCCTTCGAATCCACCCCGTAGGCGGTCTTCCGCCGCCCCGCGTGGTAGAACGCTGGGCATGATTCCTCGATGGCGGGAGGTTCGGCTGGCTGTGGCGGGCTCGGCCTGCATGCTGCTTCATGCAGCGGCGGTTCCGTGCACCGCGGCGGATGACATTCGAATCGCGCAGGCCGGCACGCTGCGGCTGCCAGCGGAGATCCAGGCTGCTGACGGCACGGCCGCGCCGCTCACCGGCCTCAGCGGCCTCGCCTGGCTGGGCGACGACCGCTGGATCGCCGCCGTGGACAACAGCGATCAGCTGGCGACGTTCACGCTCGACCTTGGCCCCGCTGGTGAACCACGCGCGGTCGCCGCGGTGGCCATGCGACCGTTGGCGGCCCATCACGACTACGAAGACATCGCGGTCTGCCCGCAGGGACTGCTCCTCTGCGAAGAAGACACACCCGCGATTCGGCTCTTCGCCGCTGCCGACGGCCGCGAACTCGCAAGCATCCAGCTGCCCGCCCAGCTCCGGGCGTGTCGCGGAAATCGCGGGCTCGAGGCGATTGCCTTCGATCCGGCTGGCAGCTGCATCTGGACCGCGAACGAAGAGGCCGTGCCGGCTGACGGACCGGCAGCCACCGCGACGGCCGGCACGGTCGTGAGGCTCGCGCGACTCTCGCTGCCTGGCAGCGGCACGGCCGCGCAGTCGAGCCGTCAATTCGCCTACGCGGTCGATCCTCCCCACGCGGCCGTGCGGGCACTCCCCGGCGAGCCGCTTTCGGGCGTCGTCGCACTCGTGGCCCTGCGAGACGAGCGGCTGATCGTGCTGGAGCGATCGTTTGCAGCCGGCCTGCCGCCGTTCGAAAACCGGATCTATCTGATCGACATCAGCGCCGCCCCAGACGTGGCCGGCGTGAAGAAAGAGCTCGCGTCGCGGCCGGCGGCCAGTCGGCTGCCGAAGCGGCTGCTCTGGAAGGGATCACTCGGCGTGAACCTCGAAGGCCTCGCCCTCGGGCCACCGCTCGCATCGGGCGGCCGGCTGCTCGCCGCGATCGCCGACAACGGCGGCACGAACGTGCCCACGCTGCTCGTGACCTTTCGGCTCACCGGCCCATGACCTCACCAGCCCATGACCATGTTCGACTCGATCACCTTGCGGGCGCGGTCGAGGTCGTCACCGGTCTCGTGCATGTAGAGCCGGATCGCATGGAGCTTGTCACCCGAGGCCTTCGCCAGGCACTCTCGGGCCGTGCTGCACGGGTCGATCCGCGAGTCGGTGAGGCCGAGGGCCGATTTGGAGATCACCCAGGTATCCCGCGGCCGGCGGGTGAGCCGCATGATGTCCTCGCCCGGATAGGCCTGCCGCACCACGGCCTCGGCGGCGGCATCGTCGGCCGCCCACGAGATGATGATGTGGCCGCTGGTCTCGATCTCGAAAAGCGGCATGACATTCTCCTTGCAGGCTGGCCGAACGTTACCATCATGAGGATACCGAACGAGCGAACAGCCCCACAAGCTTTCGGGGACACCCCATGAAGTACGACCGCCTCGGGTTCCCGGTTCCACCGGAGTTCAGCCCGCCCGCCGACGCCACGGCCTCGCCATCAGCCGCACCACCGCGGATGCCGCGATCGGCTCCCGGCCGAGGAAAGCGGGCGATCGTGCTCCTCGCCCTGTGTGGGATCGTCGTGCCAAGCCTGTTCGCACCCGCGATCCTGCCGATGGTGCGGGGAGTGGTGGTGGAGTGGTCGCTCGACCGCGCCGTCGGCCGCGAGGCGCGGGGCAACGTCACCGGCGCTCTGGCCGAGGTTGGCCGGGCCATCGACTGGTCGGCCGAAGACGCGATGCTGCGGTGCCGCCTGCTCTGCTGGCGGGCGATGCTGCGGATCGAAGACCGCGACCCCGAGGCCGCCCTCGACGACGCCTCCGCCGCACTCGCCGCCGCCCCCACCTCCACGCAGCCGCACCGCGTGCAGGCCCTGGCGCACGTGATGCTCGCGCAGCCGGACGAGGCGCTGGCCGCGGCCGATGCCGCCGTACAGCTGGCGGGACGCGGCAACGCCGAGGCCCTCAATCATCGCGCGTACATCCGCGGCCTCGTCGGCCGGGATCTGCCTGCGGCGCTTGCCGACATCGACGCGGCGCTGGCCGGCAGCGAGGGGGCGCCGGCCGAGTTTCTCGACACCCGCGGCTTCATCCTCCACCTGCTCGGCCGCCATCAGGAGGCCATCGATCAGCTCAATCTCGCGATCGATGAAACCCTCCAGCGACGGCGGCAATTCACGATGCTCGTGGGCCGGGCCGATCCCGACGACATGGCCTACCGGCTGCGGTCGCTCGACCACGGCCTCGCCGTGATGCACCACCATCGCGGCCTCGCCTGCCGCTCCGCGGGCCTCGAGGCCCAGGCCCGCCAGGATCTCGAGATCGCGGAGCAGAAGGGCTTCGATCCCTCCCGCGGAATTTTCTAGAACGTATCCCGGATGCGAGGAGCGACCTCGATGAGCCCAAGCCGGCTCGCAGGCGGCATGAGTTGCCTCGCTGGCGGCCGCACGCCACGCTCGGCATCCTCACGCCGACCCGCTCGCCTAGCCGCTCTTCTTTCCCAATCCATCGCTGTCTTCATGCGAGATGCGTTCTGGTCTCACGATTCAGCAGTTTTCGGTGGGGCTGGCGTTGCCCCCCGCCCGTTGCGTGAATGCATACTTCCGCGGGCGAAAATCGCCGGGGTTGCGCCCGTCGCGACCGGCGGTATACTTCGAA
>JBILVW010000116.1:0-8032 GCA_044370205.1 Pirellulales bacterium
CCGGCCATGCCGCCACCGATGACGACGATGCGATGCGGAAACGAGGTGGACATCGGGGCGGGCGTGAATCGCAGGCGGAAAACAATCAGTGTACTGTGGCCCGTACGGGCGAGACCTTCCTCATGAAAGCCCCCAGGCGCGAGCCGGGGGATATTCCGGGCATTGATACCGCATCATCCCCCTGCTTGCGCATGGGGGCTTTTATGGCCTCACGGTCACACGCGGGGCTTTTATGGCCTCACGGTCACGCGCGGGGCTGCTCTCGACGGCGTGAATCTGCGCAGGCTGGGACGGGCCGGAATACCCCGCGAGTCTGCTCTGGACGCGACTGGCCCGGCCCCCTACTTTCCCCCCGCCTCGGGCGACCGTTCAGTGGCCGCCCCGATCCGTTCCAGGAGAAACATCGTGGCCATGCTGCGGTATGCGTCGTCGAGCGTCAGGTGCACGAGCATCGCGATTTCCATGATCTTCTGCGGCTCCCTCTGGCAGCCGCAGGCCACGGCCGACGAGCCGGTGGCGGCACCGCGGCCGCTCATGCGGCTGCCCGCCTGGATCGAGACGGTGAATGATCCCGGCAAGCCCCAGCCGCTCGCCGCGCCCGCCAAGGCCGCGAGCCTGCCCGAACTCGTTCCGGTAGCCGGCACGACACCCGCGCCCGCGACTGCCGCGGCGAAGCCCGCTGCTCCGACGGCGAAGCCTGCCTCCTCGGGCAACCCGCTCACCCGCTGGTTCTCCGAGAAGATGGCGGCGATCCCGAAGCCGACGGCCGTGCTGCCGTCCAAGCCGACTGCTGCGTCCGAAGCGGCTCCGGCGAACGTGCCCGTGCCGATCGGCGAACAGCAGCCGATCGCTGCTGCCTCCACCGCCGAGAAACCGGCCGCGAAGCCGAAGGCCGAGCCAACCGTCACCGCCCCTGTGGCCGCCACGCCCGACGAGATGCCGACGCTTTCTATCGATCCGGCGAGCTTCAAAGGCGCGCTGCCCGGAAAGACCAGCCGCGCGGAGCTCGAATCCGGCTGGGGCGTGGGCGAAACCTTCACGCGTGACGACGGCACCGCCGGCTTCTCGTGGAAGGTGGAGCCGTTCGACCGGGTCGAGGTGATACTCGAGAACGACGTCGTCTCCTCGATCCGGATCAAGCTCGTGGAGCCGGTCGCGGTGCCCGATCTCGCCAAGCAACTCGAGATCAGCGAACTCCGCACGGTATCGATCCTCGACGAGCAGGGTGTGTCGATCGGCGAGGTCTATCCGGAGCGGGGCGTGATTCTGAGCGTCAAACCGGGCACGGATTCCGCCACCGCGATCCTCATCGAGCCGCTCGATCCCGAGTCGTTCGTGCTTCGTGCCGAGGGCGAGATCGACAGCTGCTCCGCCAACGCGCTGGCCGATCTGCTCTACGCGATTCAGCTCGATCCACGGCACGTGCGGGCCCATCGCCTGCTCCTCGCCATGACGAGCGACCAGGGCAAGTGGACACAGGCCCTGCAGCTGGCGGAGACCGCCGGCCGGCTCGATCCGGCCGACGTCTGGACCCAGCTCAAGTATGCCAGCGTGCTGCTCGAACTCGATCGGCCCGCCGAGGCGCGGGCCGTGCTCGATGGGGTGAAGAACAAGGAGACAGGCTCGCCGCTGGTGGCCGCACAGGTGCAGCGGCTCCTCGGCCGCGTTGCGCTCGCCGGCGAGAAGCCAAACCATCAGGCCGCCGTCGAGCATTTCGCGGAGACGATCCGCAAAGCGTCGCCGCTGCTCGCGAAGCGGTCGCCCACGATGCAGGCCGCCGCCCGCGAGGTGCTGCTCGACGCCCATCTCGGCACGGCGCTCGCCATCTCGCAGGGAACCTGGCAACAGAAGAGCCGCGTGATCCCCAAGTGGATCTCCCGCAGCGAGACGCTCGTGGAGGAGTTCAAGGGGGGCGAACGCGAGCAGATGGTGCTCGAGTTGCAGCTCTGCCGCGGGGCGCTGGCCGCCTCCGCCGGCTCGACCGAGGCCGTCGAACCGATGCCGTGGGTGAAGCGGCTGCTGGAGCTCCGGGAGCGGATGGGCGACAGCGTCGGCGACCCGTGGCGGCGCCGACAGCTGGACTGGGAGGTGGGACAGGCCCTCGGCGACGCGCTCACCGCTTCCCAGAAGCGGGGCGATGCCACCGACATGCTCGACAACGCCACGCTCACCACTGCCTACCTCGAACGGGGCGCCGAGCAGCGGGAGCTGACGGCCACGGAGCGGCGCAGCTTCGGCGAGCTCATGTTCCGGATCGGCATCATGCACAGCCTCCAGCGGGGCGACCATGCCACCGCGGTGACCTGGTTCGATCGCGTGATTCCGCTCTGGGAGGAAGGGGGTGCCATCGAGGGTGACCCCGATCCGGGCAAGGTGGGCGAGTCGTACGTGAGCATGGCGATCTCCTACTGGCAGGTGGAGCGGAGAGAGGACGCGCTCGCCCTGAGCCGCCGCGGCGTGGAGCTGATGGTGGCGGCGGTCGATCGCAAGGAACTCGACGAGCGAGCGTTGGCCGTGGCCTATGGCAACCTCTCCACGATGTATGCCGAGGAGGGAGACGAGACGCAGTCACGGAACTACGCCGAAATGGCCAGCCGCGCCGAAGCGACCGGCACGATCGTGAAGTAGGCCGCTTTACAGCAGGCTTTCGAGCAGGAGCCGCATCTTGCGGAGCTCGGCCACCTGATCGACGCCTTCCATGGGGGGCTGGTGGGCGCACAGGGCCCGCTTGTAGCCCACCCGCTCGAGTTGGCTGACGAGCTTGCCGTATTCCACGTTGCCCTGGCCGATTCGCACCTGGAAGGCGTCGGCCTTCGTGTCCCGCAGGTGCACGTGGCAGACGTACTTGAGGATCGACTCCCAGGAAGCGGGCTTCTTGTGGCCGTAGATGAAGTGGCTGGGGTCGAGCGTCACGCCGAGACCGGGCACGTTGCGGCAGAGCGAGGCGGTCGTCTCGGCATCCTGCGTCATCCGGCCGGCCGAGGTCTTCACGCCCACGACCGATCCGAGGCCCGAGGCGATCGCCACCATCTTCCGCAGCCGCTCGATCTCGCCGTTGAACGGTGTGCCGAGTTCGGACGATTCCACCACCATCGTCACCACGCCGAGCGACTTGGCGAGCTTGCAACAGGCGGAAAAGTGGTCGTACATCTCCGGCGTCTCGGGGGCGGCGAACGACACGGCGACGGGCCGGAGCCGCTGGAGGTCGCTGCACTCGGCGATCGCGGCCTCGGGATCGGCGGCCACCACCGCCGGATCGAGATGCCCGCCGTCGGCCCGCACGTCGAGCTCCACCGCCGTGAATTCGAGCTCCGCGAGCCGTTCCATGGCCTTGGCGAGCGGCATGTCGGGAAGAGACTCGGTGCTGACGCAGACAAACACGCGGGATACTCCTGAAACAAAAGAACGGCCGTGATCCTAGCGGCCTCCTCCGAAATCTGCCACCACTGGGGCGCGGCCCATACAATGTGAGTTCTCGAATCCTGAGGAGACCATCGACATGACGCTCATCGATCCCGATCCGCGGCAGCCGACCCGCGTGATCCTGGAGCAGGGAGGCACCTGGAGCCGCTGGGGCACGCGGATCGCGTGGACCGTCGCCGGCATCTCGCTTCTGGCCGCGATCGGCAGCGCGGGGGCCTTCGCCCAGTATTTCCAACGCGACGGCAAGGTGGTGGAGAAGTACCACTCCCTCGCGAAGATGGCGTCGGCGAAGGTCGCGATCGTGAGCCTCACGGGCGCCATCATGGGAGGCGACGGGTTCGTGCGGTCCCAGCTCGACCACGTCGCCGAAGACGAGAGCGTGAAGGCGATCGTGCTGCGGGTCGATTCACCCGGCGGCACCGTCAGCGGCAGCGACGAGATTCACTACCGGCTCGCGAAGCTGGCGAAGGATCGCGAGCTTCCGGTCGTGGTGAGCATGGGCGGGATCGCGGCGAGCGGCGGCTACTACGTCGCGATGGCCAACGGGGGCCGCGACGACGTGATCTTCGCCGAGCCTGCCACGCTCACCGGCTCGATCGGCGTGATCATCCCGCACTTCGACTTCTCGCAGCTGCTGAAAAAGTTCGACGTCCGCGACGACTCGATCGCGAGCGGGCCGCTCAAGGAGATGCTCAGTGTGACGAAGGATCGCACGCCCGAGCTGGCCGTGAAGGAGCGAAAGATCCTGCAGTCGCTCGTGGACGACATGTTCGAACGCTTCAAGGAGATCGTGCAGGCGGGCCGGCCGAAGCTCGACGACGCGGCCGTGGAGAAGGTGGCCACCGGGCAGATCTTCACGGCGAAGCAGGCCCTCGACGCCGGACTCGTGGACCGGATCGGATTCTTGGAGGACGCGGTCGCACGGGCGGTGGAGCTCGCGGGGCTCACGGAGTCGACGGCCCGCGCGGTGAAGTATGCGAAGCCGAAGGGGCTGCTCGACGAGGTGCTCGGCGGCGACTCGATGCCGGGATCGCGGGCATCGCTGGAGGCCTTCGCGGAGCTCTCGACGCCGCGAGCCTGGTATCTCTGCAGCTGGTGGCCCGCGCTCGTGGCAGGGCAGTGAGGAGTGGCTTCCCATCCAAGCCCCCAGGCGCAAGCCGGGGGACAGCCTTCCCATACAAGCCCCCAGGCGCGAGCCGGGGGACAGCCTTCTCATACAAGCCCCCAGGCGCAAGCCGGGGGATAGCCTTCTCATACAAGCCCCCAGGCGCAAGCCGGGGGATAGCCTTCTCATACAAGCCCCCAGGCGCAAGCCGGGGGATCATCCGGGCCGCTTCGACTCCGACGGCGTGTGATGTGCTTGCGGCCGCATCATCCCCCTGCTTGCGCATGGGGGCTTCTATTCCGCACGACGCGCCGGGGCGGGCATCCGCCTACGCGCACCCGAGCGCGGCGACGGCCGTGTGGTCGGCGGCGGTGAGCCGGCGACCCGTGGCGCGGGCGACCGCGAGCCGACACCAGACGTCGGCCGCCTGGGCCGCCGCATCCGTGCCCTGCGCGTCGGCGTGATGGGCCGTCGCGAGCACACTCACGAGCTCCCGCGCCTCCGCCGCGAGCCCGCCGATCTCCAGCTGCCGGTCGGCAAGCCCGCGGCCGTGCCGCCGAATCCCGCGGTCGATCCGCACGGCCAGCTCGCCGAGGCCGCGACGGGCCCGCAGCGCATGCCCACGGAGTCGCGCATCGAGGATGCCCACGTCGGCACGGCCACCGGCCGCGAACCGGCCCGTCCGCCAGGCCAGCCATTCACCTGCCCGCGCGAGCCGCCGCGGATCGCGGGCCCGCGCCGCCAGCGGATGATGCTTCGCCAGTCCCTTGAACAGAGCGAGGCCGAGCAGGTCGCTCTCCCCCTCGTAGACCGTGACCGCGAAATGATCGTGGAGTGAATCGCCGAGCGGATGGCCGACGAGGAACGCCCGGCCGCCGTGCACCCCGAGGGCGTCGATCGCCCCCTCGCGGACGCACGTGCTCGCCACCACCTTCGCCGCGATCGCCTCGAGCTCGCCCGAATGTCCCGCATCGATCGCCGCCGCGGCCCAGGCGCTCATGGCGTCGCAGGCCGCGATCGACGCGGCGATCCGGCCGAGCCGCCCCTGCACGAGCTCGCGGCTGGCGATCGGCTGCCCCCAGGTGGTACGCCGCAGGGCATGGTCGCGAGCCTGGGCGAGCAGAAGCCGGAGCGTGCCGGCGGCCTGGGCGGCGAGCGTGACGCGGCCGCGGTTGAGGCCGTGCCAGACGATCTGCATGCCGTCACGGCCTGCGGGCGGGGCGAGCAGGTCGGCCTCATCGACGTCGAAGTCCGTGAACTCGAGCGCCGCATTGGCGGCATGCTTGAGGGGATGCAGCGCGTAGGGCAGCAGCCGAAAGGAAGGCGTGTCGCCGTCGGGCAACCGGGCCAGCGCGACAGCCGGCTTGCCCTCGAGCACCGCGAGCAGCTTCACCAGCCGACCGTGCACCGCGTTCGTGATGAACATCTTCGTGCCGCTGAGCAGCAGCCGGCCGTCGCGCCGCTCGAGCACGGCCTGCACGGCACCGAGATCACAGCCCACCTCCGGCTCCGTGCCGCCGAAGATCGAGAGTGGCCTGCCGGCCGCGAGTCCGGGAAGATGTCGGGCCTGCTGCTCGGGTGTGCCGAAGGCTGTGACGGCGGAGACCGCACCGATCGACGAGTGCACGGCCAGCATGCCCGCGGCCGTCGGGCAGTTGGCCGCGATCCGCGTGATGCCCCGGGCGAGTTCGACGATCGTCGCGCCGGCGCCGCCATGCGGCTGCGGCACGAGCAGGCCCCAGAGGCCGGCCTCGGCAAGCGTGGCCTCGGCTGCAGCGGAAAATCGGCCGGTGGGCCGCGGCGGCGCGTCGGCGAGCGGTGCCGGCGGCAGTTCGGCGGCCAGTGGCTCATAGAGACTGCCCGTGGCTCGCAGGGCATCGAGTTCGCGGACGCTCCGGTCGAGCACCGCCTCGATCGCATCGCGGAGCGGGCCGCGGGACGCCTCCGCCGCTGCGGCAAATCCTCCCTGGTCGCCGTGCCACACCGTCCCTGTGAGCCACGACCGCTGCGGCTGCATCGTCTGCTCCTGCACTGCCGCGACGGCTCGCGGCCCCACGGGCACGACGCCGGCACCGCGGGCCTGCTCACCGGCCGCCGCCTGAATCTCCGCCACGAAATGCCGGGCGATCTCCCGGCGTTTGAGCTTGAACGACTCCGTGGCCTCGCCGTGGGCCGCATCGAAGGCGCGGCCCACGAGGATCACCCGCCGCACCTGCCAGGCTCGCGGCAGCGACTCCTGCCGCCGCGCGAGCCGCCGCGCGAGCCAGGCGAGCAGCCGCGGATGCGACATCGCCTGCCGGCGACTGAACACCCGGAGGCCGAGCCGGCGGATCGCGGCGCGAAGCACGTCGGGCTCAGGCACGATGAGCGCCACGGGCCACGGCAGGCCGTCGCCCACTACGCACACCTGCGCGACGGCCTCGTCTTCCGCGAGCGGCCGCTCGATCTCGGCCGGAGGCAGTTTCTGTCCGGTCGAGAGCACGATCACGTCGCTGATCCGGCCCGTGATCCGCAGGTGGCCGGCCTCGTCGATCTCCGCGATGTCGCCGGTTTCAAGCCACGCGGAATCAGTTGCCGCCGCCGCGACTGCTCCGCCGGGCGGATGCACGAGCGCGAGGCCCCGGCTGGGCGTCCGCACGAGCAACTGACCGCGGCTGCCAGGTCGCTCGTCGATCCGCACCTCGATGCCGGCCAACGGCGGTCCCACGGTGCCCGGCCGCGCGATCCGCGGATTGGCGACGGCCAAGACGGGCCCCGCCTCGGCGAGGCCGTAGCCCTGCACCACCGCAATGCCCCGCGCCGCGAAGAAGGCCGCCGTACGCTCGCGCAGCGGCGCGCCGCCGGAGATGCAGACCCGCACGCAGCCGCCGAGGGCGGCGGCGAGATCGGCGATCCGGCCGGAGCGACTGCCCCGTTCGAGCCGCTCGAAGAACGCCGGCACGCCGAGGATCACGGCCGGGGGAACCGCAGCGCAGGCATCGAGCAGCTTCGTGCGGTCGCAAACGACGTTGAGGCAGCCCCCGCGGACCAGCGCCGTGTAGAGATCGCCGGTACGGGCGAAGGCATGGCTCATCGGCAGCCACGAGAGCCGCACGTCCCGCGGGTCGTGCAGGAACATCTCGCTTGAGGCATGGGCATTGATCGCGAGCGTCCGCTGCGAGTGCAGCACGCCGTGCGGCAGGCCCGTCGTGCCCGACGAGAGCAGGATCGTGCAGCAGGCATCGGGATCACAGGCGGCGACGCGGCGGTCGAGCCGTTCGGCGAGCCCGGCCGAATCAGCGGCCAGCGACCGCCAGCCCGAGTTCGAGAGCACGCCCGAGGAGAGATCGACGACGACCGGCCCGCGTGGCTGATCCGCCGGGGGGCGACCCGTGCAGACGAGCCCCCGCGGGGCCAGCCAGTCGATCAGCCGGCGACCGTCGGGGGCGGACAAGTCGTCGTGCACCGCCACGTGCACGAAGCCGGCGAGCAGGCAGGCGAGATCGACGACGATCCAATCGGGCG
>JBILVW010000117.1:0-7992 GCA_044370205.1 Pirellulales bacterium
GTGCGAATCGTCAAAATCCGCCGGCGGCGAGCACGTGCCCCCGGCCGGCGGTTGCAGCCGACACGGGACGCCGGCTTCGGGGCGGTACGAGTTCACTCGCTGGCGGCCGCACGCCACGCTCGTGATCCTCGCACCGACCCCTGCGCCTCCCGTTGCGCGAGGTCAGTCCAAGCCCGCCACGAAGCTGGCGGTCATCGCGGCGAAGACGGGGGCGAGGCGGTCCCAGTCGCGGTCTTCCGCCTGACAAAAAAGCAAGTAGATCGCGGCGGGCGTCTCGAGCGTGCGGACGTGGGCGGTGTTGGTGAGGTCGAGGCAGTAGAAGTTCATGTCGTAGCCGAGAAGGCGGTGGGCGGCGACCTCGTCCTCGGCGGCCTCGCTGTCGAGCTCGCGGTATTCATCCGTCATTTGGCCGAGCACGGCGGCGGCCAGTTCACTCGCATCGCCGCCGGGCGCATGGCCGCTCACCGACCAGAAGGCTCCCTCGGGCGACTGCACCGTGACGGCCGCGTGGCGGCCCCCCGAATCGCTGATGTCGACCGACCAGTTGTCCGGATAGTCGAAGGCGAGGCCGAACCGATCGAAGTGCAAGGTGGGATGTCTCCGGGGATGATCGGCGAATTGTAGACCTTTTTTGCGTGGCGTGAGCGGTCTGGACCGTGCCGCGGGTGCCGGCTATCGTCCCGCCCTTCGTGGAGGGCCGGCTGCAGGATCGGCACGGCCCATCCGCGCCGTCGTCAGATTTCCCTCGAGGTTCGCATCGCATGTCGCAGTCGCTCGGCACGGTCGCCGCCGCGGGCCGTTCCCGGTCCGCCGGCCTCCTCGACTATGCGGTGCCTGCGGCCATTCTGTTGGCGGTTTTGGTCGTGCTCGCGCCGGTGCCGGCGCCGATCGTCGATCTCCTGCTGGCCGCAAATCTCACCATCTCGGTGCTCGCGCTGCTCGGCGCCCTGGCGGCCCGCACGCCGCTGGAGATGAGCGTGTTTCCCACGTTCCTGCTCGGCGCCACGCTCGTGCGGCTCGTGCTCAACATCGCCACCACGCGGCTGATCCTGTCGCGGGCGGCGATCGACGGAGCGGCGGCTGGCGGCCAGGTGGTGCAGGCCTTCGGTGAGTTCGTGGCTGCCAACAATCTCGTCGTGGGCGCGATCGTGTTCGCGATCATCGCGATCGTGCAGTTCGTCGTGATCACGGCTGGCTCGACGCGGACGAGCGAGGTGGCGGCCCGGTTCGCCCTCGACGGCCTGCCCGGCCGACAGATGGCGATCGACACGGAGGTGCAGGCCGGCACGCTGACCCGTGAGCAGGCCCGCCATGCCCGGCTCGACCTGCAGCGGCAGGCCGACTTTTTCGCCAGCATGGACGGCGCCAGCCGGTTCGTGCGGGGCGAGGCCGTGGCCAGCGTGATCATCACGTTCATCAACGTGATCGGTGGGCTGGCGATCGGCGTGGTCGAGCACGGCATGCCCATTGATCGGGCCCTCGACGTCTATTCGCGGCTCACGATCGGCGACGGTCTGTCGAGCGCGATCCCTTCGCTCTTCGTGTCGGTGGCGACCGGTCTGCTCATCTCACGATCGAGCCACACCGTCGATCTGTCGCAGGAGCTCGGGCGGCAGTTCACGGCCAAGCCGCACGTGCTGGCGATCACCGGCGTGTTCCTCGCGTTGCTCTCGCTGACCGATCTGCCGTTCCTGCCGCTGGCGGGCATGGCCGCGGTGTCGTTCATCGGCGCCTGGCTCGTGTGGCGATCGGGACGCAGCCGCACCACCTCGCGCGGCCGCTCGACGGAGCCCGGCGCGGCCGCGGCTCCAGCATCGATCACCACGGCCGCTTCCGCCACCGGCGAACTCTTCGCCGACGAACGGATCGTCGTGGAACTCGGCCGCGGTCTCGTGGGGCTCGTGGCCGCCGAGGGACCGCTGCTCCAGGGCGTTTCGGCGGTGCGGTCCCGGATCGCCGGTGAGCTTGGATTCCTCGTGCCTCAGGTGGCCTTTCGGGATGATCTCGCGCTGCCCCGACGCAGCGTGCGGATCAGCGTGGCCGGCGACGTCGTGGCCGAGGAGGAACTGCCCCCAGGTCGACTGCTCGCCGTCGCGAAGCCGGGTGACACGCAGGAACTCGATGGCCCCGCGGCGCACGAGCCTGTCGCAGGCCGCCGGGCGACGTGGGTGAGCCATGCCCAGGCCGATCAGGTCCGGCAGGCCGGCGGGATCGTGCTCGACGAAGCGGGGTTCGTCGCCGCGGCCGTGGAGGGGGCGGTGCGGCGGCACGCCGACCGGCTGCTCTCGCGGGAAGACACGAGCCGGCTCGTCGAATCGCTGCGGACGACGCAGCCGGCGCTCGTCGAACAGATCGTGCCCGACGTGCTTCCGATCGCCCGGATCCACCGCACGCTGCAATGCCTGCTGGCCGAGGGCGTGCCCGTGCGGCCGCTTTCCGAACTGCTCGAGGTCATGTCCGATCATTCCGCCGAAGCAGCCGAACCGTGGCAGCTCGCCGAGATCGTTCGACGCCGGTTGGCAACCCAGATCTGCCGCCGGGCGCGCGATCCGCAGGGCAGGCTCACCGCGGTACGGCTGACCGGTGCGGCTGTCGACGCCTGCGTCGCCGCCACGGCCGCGGGTTCGGTTCCCCAGAAGCTCGTCGGCGACATCCGCCGGGCGGTGCGCACGGCGGTGGAGCGGGGTGGCGCGGCCACGCTGATCGTGCCGGCCGCTGTTCGCCGGGCCGTGCGGTCCGCCCTTGCCAGGGTTCTGCCGGCGCTCCTGGTGCTTGCCGAAGAGGATGTCGCCGGAGAACGCGGACTCGAGATTTTCGCGACGGTTTCAGGAGAGGAAATGAGCCGGGCCGCGTAGGCGGTTCGGGCGCACGAAAAAAGGTTCAAGAACACGCCGCCGGCAGGCCGAAGACACGAGGCCCGGTGGTCTGGAATCACGGAATGCATCGGGTTCGTGCCAGGAAGGTGCGGGCCGGTCAACTTCAAGGAGGATGATGTGGCACAGCACGCGACCCCGACTTCGCCCGAGGAGGTCCACGAGATCTGGAAGCGGTTCAAGGCCGACCAGACCAACGAGGATCTGCGGAACCGCCTCATCGAGATCTTCCTGCCGCTCGTCAAATACAACGGCGAGCGAATCTGGTCGCGACTCCCCGACGGCGTGGAACTCGACGACCTCGTCTCGGCCGGCACCTTCGGCCTGATGGATGCCATCGACGCCTTCGACATGTCGCGGGGCGTGAAGTTCGAGACCTACTGCGTGCCGCGAATCCGCGGTGCGATGCTCGACGAGCTTCGCACCATGGACTGGGTGCCGCGGCTGGTGCGGAGCAAGGCCAGCAAGCTCAACGAGGCCGTGAAGACGCTCGAGGCGAAGCTCGGCCGTGCCCCGGCCGACGCCGAAGTGGCCGAGCACATGGGCCTCTCCCGCGAGGATTTCGAGAAGCTGCTCGTCGATGCCAACGCCGTCAGCCTCGTGAGCCTCAACAAGAAGTGGTGCGAGACCGACAGCTCGAAGGAAGTCCAGGAGATCGACATCCTCGAGGACAAGCGGGGTGAGGATCCCACGCGGCGGATCCAGAAGGCCGACCTCATGCGGCTCGTCACGAAGGGGCTCAACCGCAACGAGCGGCTGATCATCATCCTCTACTACTACGAGGAGCTGACGATGAAGGAGATCGGTGCCACCCTCGACCTCTCCGAAAGCCGCGTCAGCCAGATGCACAGCGCGATCGTGGAGCGGCTGCAAAACCAGCTCGGCCGCCGGAAGCCCGAATTCGCGATGTGAGGATTGCTCCTTTGCGGACACGAAGAGGAGTTGCCCTTGCCGTGGCGTCGGCGTTGCTGACCAGCGGAGCCATGGATGGCGGAGCGCAGGCAGCATCGAGAGAGCGGAGGCCAGGATGGCCGCAGCGAACGTCCGGCGGCATGGCAGGGGCAACTCCTCGATTTGGGCAAGCTGGGCAAAGGCTGGTTCGGCAAAACGGGAAAAACTGGCAACGAAAAATTTGGTTCAAGGTTCGAATGGTCACCAGTCGATGAATCAAAATTGGCCGCGGCGACCGCCAGCCGAAAGCGGCGGCCGCTGTCCGACGATTGGAGTCGCCGGAACGCGGAAGCGCGGCAACAATAGGAACGAATCAGTCAGCCATCGAGAAAAAAGAAACGAACCCCGCCCAAGTGTCCCGCGTAGATGTGGGCGTGCGGGGGGAAACGGAACTCGAAACCCGAGCTCGAAACGCTGTCTGCAAGGAGTGCAATCATGAACATTCTCGGAGTCTTTTCGACGCATGGCTCGCAGGGCCTCGGTGCGGTGAAGGGCGTGGAGGCTGCGGAGTCGGCCCAGGCCGCTGCACGTCAGCAGGGCGTTGGCGAAGTGCACGATGCCGTCACGCTGTCGGTCGACGCGGTGCGTGCGGCCGAATCGACGGCTGACATCCGCTTCGATCGGGTCAATGCGATCCGCGCGGCCATCGCCGACGGCAGCTACGAGACGCCCGAGAAGCTCGACGCGGCCCTCGATCGGCTGCTCGACACGCTGGGTTGATCCCTGCGGTAACGCAGCCGCGGCTGGACCGCGGATGACGACGAACCACTGCGGCCGGGCCGGCGACGGCCCGGCCGTATGCATTTCGGCGTGACGTCGTCCGGCGGCCGACTACAATCCGAGAGATAAACGGAGGAAAGTTGATGGCAGTCGGCGCGGACTTCTCGCTCGGCACAGTGGACGTGGCGCTCACGCCCGCCCAGCGGTTCGCCGAGTTTCTCCAGGCCCGCGGCAAGCGGGTGACGCGGCAGCGGCAGGTGATCGTGGATCACGTGGCGAGCCGGCACGAGCATTTCGACGCCGAGCAGCTGCTCGACGACCTACGGCGTACGCCGGAGGGCGCACGGGCGAGCCGGCCGACCGTCTACCGCACGCTCGCCGAGATGGTGGACGCGGGGCTGCTCCACAAGATGGTGCTCGACGGCCGTGCCGTCTACGAGCACGACTACGGCTATCCCCAGCACGACCACCTCTACTGCTCGGGCTGTCAGCGGCTGATCGAGTTTTCCAGCGACGAGCTGGTGAAGATCCGTGACGCCGTGGCGGCCAGCCACCAGTTTCGCGCGACCGGCCACAAGCTCATCGTGACGGGCATCTGCATCGACTGCCGCACGAGCAAGGCCAAGTCGCGGCATCAAGACCGCGTCTGACGTCGGCTCAGACCTTGAGCGCGGATTCAGCGGCGCGGGTGGGGCAGTCGGCGAGCGCGGTCTTCACGGCGCCGTGGATGAATTCCTCCACCTGCTCGGCGGCCCGGCCGGCGAGGCCGCGGGTTTCCATTGCGGCCTTCAGGTCGATGCCCTTGAAGTGCGGATCGGCCGCGAGTCGGGCGACGAGGTCGTTGTCGTGCCCTTCGCGAATCCGCGCCGTGGCTGCATGACTGTGGGTGCGGATCGCTTCGTGCAGGGTCTGGCGGTCGCCGCCCGCTTTCGTCGCCTCCATCAGGATCCGTTCGCTGGCGAGGAAGGGGAGATGGGCGTCGAGGTTTCGTTTGATGCCCCCGGGCAGCACGACGAGGCCGCCGGCGATGTTGGCGTAGATCACGAGCTGGGCGTCGGTGGCGAGGAACGCCTGCGGCAGCACCAGTCGTCGCGGCGCCGAGTCATCGAGCGTTCTTTCCATCCATTGAACGGCGGCCGTCTGGCCAGCGGTGGTCGCCAGCCCCATCACGAACCGTCCCAGGCCGCACATCCGCTCCGCCCGCATCGGGTTTCGCTTGTAGGGCATCGCCGACGAGCCCACCTGCTCGGTCTCGAACGGCTCCTCGAGTTCGCCCCAGGCGGCGGCGAGCCGCAGGTCGTTGCCCGCCTTGTGCATCGATTCCGAGACGCCGGCCAGTGCCGCCACCACCTGCGAATCGACCTTGCGGGTGTAGGTCTGCCCCGTCACCTCGTAGGAGCTGTGGAAGCCGAGCTTTTCCGCAACGAGTTCGTCGAGCCGGCGGACCTTCGCATGATCGCCATCGAAGAGCTCGAGGAAACTGGCCTGCGTGCCGGTGGTGCCTTTCACCCCTCTCGCCCGGAGCAGCTTGCGCCGGTGGGTAAGCTCTTCGAGATCGAGAAGCAGGTCGTGGATCCAGAGGCAGATTCGCTTGCCGATCGTGGTGGGCTGAGCGGGCTGCAGGTGGGTGCGGCCGAGGCAGACGAGGTGCCGCGTTTCCAGTGCCTTCGCGGCGAGCCGCTCGATGACGGTGGCCAGCCGGGCGATCGACAGGTCGAGCGACTCGCGGATCAGGATGAGATCGGTGTTGTCGGTGACGAAGGCGCTCGTCGCCCCGAGGTGCAGGATGGGGCGGGCCTGCGGGCAGGCGTCACCGAACGTGTGGAGATGGGCGAACACGTCGTGCCGCATCCGGCGTTCGTACTCCGCCGCCTTCGCGAAGTCGATCGGCTCGATGTGGGCCCGCATCTCGGCGAGCTGGGACTCCGTGATCGGCAGGCCGAGTTCCGCCTCGGCCTCGGCGAGCGCCAGCCACGTCTGCCGCCAGAGCTTGTAGCGGTGGTTGTCGCTCCAGAGCCGCGTCATCTCCGCGGAGGCGTAGCGGGCGGCGAGCGGATTTTCCCAGAGGTCGCGGGGATCGGACTGGCGGTCGGCGTTCACGGTCGCACTCCTGAGGCGGGCCGCGGCGCCGGCTTCGCGCCGGAATCCGCGGAGCGACCCATCTTGCAGAACAACCGCTCCAGTGCCAGTCGCGCCCGCAGACCGCGGGACGCATCGCTCTTGAGCGCGAGATCGAGGTCGAGCAGCCACACGGGCAGCTGCCGAGCTCGGCGTGGCCCGAGCTGGGCGAGGCCTGTCTTGGCCTGGGCCACCGCCTTGGGCCAGGCCGCCACGCCCGCCTCGCGAAGCGCCTGTTCGACGCCCGCGGGCCGACCCTGCCCGGCAGGGAGCGCGAGTAGCCGGGCTGCCGTCGAGAGCCGGCGGAGCACCGCCGCCATCTGGGCCGTGATTCCGACGGGGTTCTCGCCCGCGGCCAGCAGATCCGCGAGTTGCTTGATGGCGGCAGCAGCGTCGCCGGCCGTGGCGAGGTCGATCATCTCCCAGGCGGTGCGTTCCTGCGGCGAGCCGACGAAGTCTTCCACCGCCTCCGGGCCGAGCGGCTGCTTGCGGTCGGCAGCGGGCGTGGCGGCGGCCAGCCTGGCCAGCGACTGATCGATCTGGCCCAGTTCGTCGCCGAGCCGCTCGAGCAGCCGCTGGGCCGTCGGCGCCGCGAGTTGGATGCCGTGCCGTGACTGAGCCCACTTCCGCGTCCAGGCGGCGAGGTTGTAGCCCTTGGGAATCGAGGTCTCGATGGCCAGCCCGTCCTTGGCGACGGCCTTCGCCAGCCGGGTGGTGGCGGTGAACGTCTTCACGTCGAGGACCACGATCCCGCGGCGGCCGCGCGGTGCCGACGCGAGCGTCTCGAGTCGCTCACGGGCCGCCGACACGAAGCCGTCGGCGTTGCGGACGACGGCCGCCCGCATGGCCGTGGCGAACATCGGCACCGTGGCCGCCTCGTCGAACACGTCCCGCGGATCGAGCTCGGCTTCCCCGGAAAACTCCCGCCAGGCCCAGGTCCGATCGGCCTCGTCGGGGCAGAGCGTATCGCGGAGAACCGCGAGCGTCTCCCGCACGAGAAACGGCTCGTCGCCGTGGAGCACGACGACGCCGGCCTGGCCGAGCGAAAGGTCGGCGGGATTCGCGAGAATATCGAGAGCGCGAAGGGCGTCGGCCACCGTGGAACCACCTGCGGAGACGGGAACTCAGCTCACCGCAGTGTAACTGGCCGTGGGAAAAAGCCCGCCATGACGCACCTGTCCGGCGCGTCATGTGGCCCACATGTGCTGAACACGGCTTCGGGTGACCCGTACCCCGCTCGCCGGACGCTCGCTTCGGGCATCCCTGCCCTTCGCTCGCTCGATGGCGGCTGCGCTCTCGGCATCCTGCCTTCGCTTGCCGCCAACGCCGG
>JBILVW010000118.1:0-7978 GCA_044370205.1 Pirellulales bacterium
GAAATTCGGACGGCGGGATCGGGTTGGGCTGCGACCAAATCCCGAGCTTTTGGGCCTGGGCCTGGGCCTGAAGGGCGGCCAGTGACTGGTCGTTGGAATAGGCCGAGTAGTGCCAGGCCATGCCCGAGGCCACCATCTGCCGGTTGACGTCCACCCCGTCGGCGTAGAGATGACCGATCCAGCGGCCGTAGCGGTCCTTGCCGTCGTCGACGACGGTGATGGTCTTCCCGAACACCATGCTCGCCAGTGCCTGCCGCGAGACCTGCCCGAAATCCTGCTTCGCCTCCGGCGCGTCGATCTCGGCCAGCCGAATCTTCTGCTGCTGGTTGTTCTCGTCGATGCAGGTGACCGTATCGCCGTCGTACACGGCCACCACCTTCCACTGGTGCGTGTTGGCCGCCGTGCCCTGCGGGGCCGCCGCCTGCACAGGAGGCGCGAGCCCGCCGCTGCTCACCGGTTGGGCGGCGATCGGCTGCGCACCGGCCGACGACGGGATCGGCGCCACCGGCGGCGGTAATGGCGTCATCTGCGGCTGGGTCGCCTGACCCGACGATGCGACCGCCGCGCCCATCGCGGCACCTGCCGCTCCGGCCACGGCAGGCGCGGCGACTCCCGTCCACTGGCCTCCGGGTGGCGGTGCCGTAGGCTGCGGCCCGACGCCCGGAGGCGGCGGCACGTTCGAGGGCACCCACTGCTGCGGAGGCGGAGAGAGCGGCGCGGCGGCCTGCTGTGGCATCGGCGGCGGCGCCACGCCCCAGGTTTGCGGCGGCAGTGCCGGCGGTCCGGGGAGCGGCCCTGGCGGCGCGAGGGGCGTGCCCGTGAGGGCCCGCGAGTTGGCCGGAAACTGATAGGGCTGCGGCGCGTAGCGGGCGACGGTGGCCGGCGGCAGTGTGGTGGCGGCGGGAGTAGCACCGCTCGTCTGGTAGTTCCACGCCGGCGCGTAAGGCTGACCGGCGACGCCCGGGCGGCTGACTCCCACTGGTGATCGACTGACCGGCGGCACGGCGAGCACCGGCGGCCCGCTTTGGTAGGTGAACACGTAGGTCGGGGCGAAGTACATGGTCGTCGGCCTGCCGTCGGGGCCGATGCCCTGATAGGGAACAGCCTGCGGCTGCCAGCCGGCGGGAATCGCGCCCCCCTGGATCACGGCGGCCGGCAAGGCGGGAGCCTGCCAGTAGGGGACGGCCCCGGGTGCAGTCACAGTCGCCGGTTTGCCATCGGGGTCGGATGGCTTGGCGGTGGCAGAGGCGCCGCCAGTGGACCAGGCGCTCACCTTGGCGTCGGCGGTCGCGGCGGGAGTCTGGCCACTGGCGGGCCGCACGAGCGCAGCGGCGGACATCGCGAACGCACAGACCGTGCCCGCGAAGTAGCCGGCGAGTTGTCGGCGTCCCTGCCGCAAGCCCTGCGCCCTCCTGGCGACGGACGGCTTGTAGCATCATTCCGCCCTCTCGTGCGATCGGACTTTTCGGCAGCCGGCGTCGAATCGACACCCTCCCGAGCCGCACGTCTTGCCGCCGGCTGACGATCTGGGTGAACTGGGACAAATGACGAACCTGCAAAGATGCCGCGGCGCCTCGATGGTGAATCTTCTCGCGAGTCTTCTCTGGCTCCTGCTGCAGCTGACGTCGGCAGCCGAAGAGCGGGCCGCCGATGCGTTTACGGCGACCGCGAGGCGGGCGGGCCTTCGTGTGCTCGAAGGGAACCGACTCGTTCTGGCCACCGACAGGCCCGCTCGTGAGGGTGATGGCGTCGCTGAGTTGCCGGCCGTGTTCGATCAGGCCTTCGCCATGTGGTGCGACCATTACGGCATCGCTCCGGAATCACTGCCCCGCTGGCGTGCCCGCGGCTGCCTGATCGTGGATCACGAACGCTTCCGCGCCGCCGGCCTGCTCCCCGCCGACGTTCCGGAGTTCACGAACGGCTTCTGCCTGAACGACCGCTTCTGGCTCCTCGACCAGTCGAACCCCGCCTATCGCCGGCACCTGTTGCTGCACGAGGGCGTGCACGCCTTCACGCTCACGGCGCGGTCGCTCGCCACGCCCCCGTGGTACACCGAGGGCATCGCCGAGTATCTCGCCACGCACCGGCTCGAGGCTACGGCAGACGGCCCGCCGCGGTTCGTCTCGAGCCCACTGCCCGATCGGGCTGCCGACGTTGAACAGCTCGGCCGGATCGAACGGCTGCAGCGGCTGCGTGCCGCGGACGAATCACCGGCGTTCGATGCGGTGCTCGCCGCGACGACGGCCGGCCACGGGGACGTGTCGGCCTATGCGGCCAACTGGGCCGTGGTGGCGATGCTCGCGAGGCATCCGCGGTATGCACCGGCGTTTGCCAGGCTCGAGCGAGGCCCGCTCGACGCGGCGTTCACCGAGCGGCTCGCCGAGCTCGACGGCTGGGACGAGGCCCGGGCATCACGGGATTTCGACGCCTTCATCGCGGAGGTCGAGTATGGATTCGACTTCGCCCGCTCGGCCATCGACTGGGCTGCGGGCAGGCCGCTGGCCGGGAAATCAGCTGTTCAGGTCGATGCCACACGAGGCTGGCAGAATACGGGGCTCACGCTGGCGGCACGCCGCCGGTATGCGATCGTGGCGGAGGGACGGGTCGTGCTCGGCACGGTGGCACGTAGAGAGGAAGCCGAGACCACGACGCTCGAAAGCGAGCCGCGCGGGATTTCGCTGCGGTGGTATCGCGGCCGGCCGATCGGCAGGCTGCTCGCCGCCCAGTGGAACGATCGGCCGCAGACGGGCCGGCCACGGTTCGAGATCGTGGCCGAAGGGGGCGATGCCGCGTTCACTGCCGCGGTCGATGGCCCGCTCTATCTCAAGGTGAACGAGTCGCCGGGCGAGTTGGGCGACAATCGGGGCGCGGTGACGGTGTCGATCGAGCCGGAGTGAGCGGACGACGGGCTATGCATGCACGGCGAACTCGCCGGCGGCGAGGCTCGGCAGGTTCGTGGAACCCATGAGGTAGAGATCCACCGATCGGGCCGCCTCCCGGCCCTCGTGGATCGCCCACACAACGAGCGACTGGCCGCGGCGCAGGTCGCCCGCGGCGAACACGCCCTCGGTGCTCGTCATGTAGTTGGCCCCGGTCTTCACGTTGCCTCGTGGATCGAGCTCGAGGCCGAGGTCGGCGATCGGCCCCTGCTTTTCGGGTCCCATGAAACCCATCGCGAGGAGCGCGAGCTGGCAGGGCCACTCCTGTTCCGTTCCGGCGAGCTCTTTGAACTTCTGCTGCCCCGTGGCCGGATCCTGATACCACTCGATCCGCACGGTCTTGAGGCTCTGGAGGCGGCCCTTGTCGTCGCCCACGAACTCCTTCGTGAGGATGCCGAACTCGCGGCTGCAGCCTTCTTCGTGCGACGAACTCGTCCGCAGCATCTGCGTCCAGAGCGGCCACGGGCTGCTGGCCGGCCGCTCCGACCGCCGCGGATACTTGCCGAGGTCCGGCGGCTGCGGGAGCAGCTCGAACTGTGTCAGGCTCTTCGCGCCGTGGCGGTTGCTCGTGCCGGTGCAGTCGCTGCCCGTGTCGCCGCCGCCGATCACGATCACGTCCTTGCCTTCCGCTGAAATCTGTCCTGGCACCTCGTCGCCTGCGTTGCGCTTGTTTTGCTGGGGCAGGAACTCCATCGCGTAATGCACGCCTGCAAGCTCGCGGCCCGGAATCGGCAGGTCGCGGCCGAGCGTGGCGCCGCCCGTGAGCACGATGGCGTCGTACTCATCCCGCAATGACTGCGTGCTGACGTCAGCCCCGACGTTCACGCTGCAGCGAAACTCGACTCCCTCCGCCTCCAGCTGCTCGACCCGCCGCCAGACCCGCCACTTCTCGAGTTTGAAATCGGGGATGCCGTACATGAGCAGCCCGCCCGGCCGGTCAGCCCGCTCGAACACGGTGACGAGATGGCCCGCCCGGTTGAGTTGCTGGGCCGCGGCCAGGCCCGCGGGCCCGCTGCCCACGACCGCCACCCGCTTGCCTGTCCGCACCGCGGGAGCCTCGGGGGTCACCCAGCCTTCGTCCCAGGCCCGGTCGGCGATCGTCATCTCGATCTGCTTGATCGCGACGGGATCCTCGTTGATGCCGAGCACGCAGGCCGCCTCGCACGGGGCGGGACAGACGCGGCCGGTGAACTCCGGGAAGTTGTTGGTGGCGTGGAGCCTCTGACTGGCTTCGTGCCACTGATCGCGGTACACGAGGTCGTTGAAGTCGGGAATGATGTTCCCCAGCGGGCAGCCGGTGTGGCAGAAGGGCACGCCGCAGTCCATGCAACGGGCGCCCTGGGTCTTCACCTCCTCCGGGGCGAGGACCGTGAGGAACTCGTTGTAGTGCTTGAGGCGGTCAGCCACCGGGGCATAGCCCGACACCTGACGCTTGTACTTCATGAATCCGCGCGGCTCACCCATTGACCATTTCTCCTAAAAAAAGGGGACGCAGCTCTTTTTGGCTGTTCCCCTTGTCCTTACTTGCGGGCTGACGCCTCAAAAAGAGCTGCGTCCCCTTTTTTGGCTTCCACTCGATCCTGTTCGGCGAGCTTGCGGAGTTCCGCGAGCGCTCGCTTGTAGTCGGTCGGCATCACCTTCACGAACTTCTTCTGCTCGCTCGGCCAGGCGGCGAGAATCGCCTTGCCGCGGGCCGATTCGGTGTATTCGACGTGCTTCTCGATCCGGCTCTTCACGTAGTCGAGATCGCCCTGGTCGAGCTCTTCCAGCGCCACCATCTCCATGTTGACCTTCGGGCGGAACGTGCCCGTGGAGTCCCAGACGTAGGCGATGCCGCCGCTCATGCCGGCCGCGAAGTTGCGGCCCGTCTCGCCGAGCACGATGGCCCTGCCGCCGGTCATGTATTCGCAGCCGTGGTCGCCCGTGCCCTCCACGACGGCTTCCGCGCCGCTGTTTCGCACGCAGAATCGCTCGCCGCAGATGCCGTTGATGAAGATCTCGCCGCTCGTGGCCCCGTAGGCCACCACGTTGCCGGCGATCACGTTGTCTTCCGCCTTGAAGAGGGCGTCGGACACCGGCCGCACGATCACACGGCCGCCGGAGAGGCCCTTGCCGCAGTAGTCGTTGACGTCGCCGATCACGGTCACCTCCACGCCAGGCACGCCGAAGGCCATCAGGCTCTGGCCGGCCGTGCCGGTGAAGCGGATCTTGATCGTGCCGTCGGGGAGGCCGCCGGCGCCGTGCCGCCGCGTGACCTCGCTGGAGAGGACCGTGCCCACGGTGCGGTTGATGTTGCGGACGGCCAGGTCGAGCGCGACCGGCTTCTTCTCGTCGAGGGCCGGCTTGCAGAGGCCCAGCAACGTGGTCATGTCGAGCGACCGCTCGATGCCGTGATCCTGCGACTCCTCGTGGTGCGTCTTCACGTGCTTCGGCACCTCGGGCTTGTGAAGGATCGTCGAGAAGTCGAGCCCCTTCGCCTTCCAGTGGGCGATCGCGGCCCGGGTGTCGAGCCGGTCCACCCGGCCCACCATCTCGTCGATCGTGCGGAAGCCGAGCTTCGCCATCAGCTCGCGGAGCTCCTCGGCGAGCATGAAGAAGAAGTTGACGACGTGTTCCGGCTGGCCGGTGAACCTCTTGCGGAGCTCCGGATCCTGGGTGGCGACGCCCACCGGGCAGGTGTTCAGGTGGCACTTCCGCATCATGATGCAGCCGATGACCACGAGCGACGCCGTGGCGATGCCGTATTCCTCGGCCCCCAGAAGCGTGGCGATGGCCACGTCCTTGGCGGTGCGGATCATGCCGTCGGTCTGCACGACGATCCGCCCACGGAGGTCGTTCATCACGAGCACCTGATGGGCCTCGGCCAAGCCGAGCTCCCAGGGCAGGCCGCAGTGCATGATCGAGGTCTGCGGGCTCGCCCCCGTGCCGCCGTCGTGGCCCGAGATGAGCACCACGTCGGCCTTGCCCTTCGACACGCCCGCCGCCACCGTGCCCACGCCCACTTCAGCGACGAGCTTCACGCTCACCCGGGCATGGTGGTTGGCGTTCTTGAGGTCGTGAATCAGCTGAGCGAGATCCTCGATCGAGTAGATGTCGTGATGCGGCGGCGGTGAAATGAGTCCCACGCCCGGCGTGCTGTGCCGAATCCGGGCGATCTCGCGGTCGACCTTGTGGCCGGGGAGCTGGCCTCCCTCGCCGGGCTTCGCCCCCTGGGCCATCTTGATCTGCAGCTCCTTGGCGTGCACGAGATAGGTGCTCGTCACACCGAAGCGGCCGCTGGCCACCTGCTTGATCTTCGAGTTCTTGCTGTCGCCGTTGGGCTCGAGCTGGTAGCGAACGGGATCTTCGCCCCCTTCGCCCGTGTTGCTCCAGCCGCCGAGCCGGTTCATGGCCACGGCGAGCGTCTCGTGGGCTTCCTTCGAGATCGAGCCATACGACATCGCCCCGGTCGCGAACCGCTTCACGATCTCCTTGGCCGGCTCCACCTCGTCGAGCGGGACGGCCTTGTCGGCGAACTTGAAGTCGAGCAGGCCGCGCAAGGTCAGGAGCTTCGTCTGCTGCTCGTCGATCAGCTTCTGATACTTCCTGAACTCCTCGCGGCTGTTGATCTGGGTGGACCGCTGCAGACTGGCGACCACTTCGGGGGCCATGATGTGGGCCTCGCCCTTCCGCCGCCAGGCATAGCGGCCGCCCACGTCGAGTTCGAGCGTCTGCGGCACGTTCGTGCGGGGCCAGGCATGCTCGTGCCGGGCGAGGGTCTCGTCGGCGAGGCCCTCCAGGCCGATGCCACCGATCCGGCTGGGCGTCCGCGTGAAGAACTCATCGACGAGCGGCTGCTCCAGGCCCACGGCCTCGAAGATCTGGGCCCCGCGGTAGCTCTGCTGCGTGGAGATGCCCATCTTGCTCATCACCTTGAGCAGGCCCTTGGTCGCCGCCTTGACGAAGTTCTTATGGAGCTTCTCGCGCGGATAGTCGCCCGCGATGATCTTCTCGGCCTGCATCTGGTCGATCGTGGCGAAAGCCACGTAGGGGTTCACGGCGCCGGCGCCGTAGCCGGTGAGCAGCGCGAAGTGCTGCACCTCGCGGGCCTCACCCGTTTCGACGACGAGCCCGCAGCGGGTGCGGGTGCCCTCGCGGACGAGGTGGTGGTGCACGCCGGCCGCGGCCAGGAGCGCCGGCACGGCCGCCTGCTCGCGGCCCATGCCGCGGTCGGAAAGCACGAGGATCGTGGCCCCGGCCTTCACGGCCGCCGACGCCTCGGCCCGAATCGCGTCGAGCCGCTTCCGCATGCCGGCCGCGGCCTCGGCTGCCGGAAAGAGCATGGAGATCGTCTTCGCGACGAGGCCGGGCTGGGCGAGAGACTTGATCCGGGTGCACTCGGCATTCGTGATCACGGGCGTCTCGAGCCGCAGGAGCCGGGCCTGCTCGGGCTGCGAGTCGAGCAGATTCCCCTCGCAGCCGATCGTGGTGATCATCGAGGTGATGATCTCCTCGCGGATCGCGTCGAGCGGCGGGTTCGTCACCTGGGCGAAGAGCTGCTTGAAGTAGTTGGCCAGGAGCTGCGGCCGGTCAGAGAGCACGGCCAGCGGCGTATCGTTGCCCATCGAGCCGATCGGCTCGGCCCCGTCGGTGGCCATCGGGGCGAGGATCACCTTGAGGTCTTCGAGCGTGTAGCCGAAGGCTCGCTGGAGTTCGAGCAGGCTCGCCTGCTCACCCGCCACGCCGGCGGCTCGCCAGGGGTCGATGGCATGGGGGCCGCCGTTGCCGTTGGTCGCATGGCCGTTGCCGTTCGTGCTGGGCAGGAGCGCCGCGGCGGGCTCCACGGCCCGCGATGCCGTCACCTCGGCCACGTTTGCCGGATCCTTGAGGGCGTCGAGCCGCACTTGGTTGGCATCGAGCCACTCTCGCCAGGGCTTCGCGGTGGCGAGCTTCCGCTTGATCTCGTCGTCTTCGACGATCCGGCCTTCCTTCGTGTCGACGAGGAACATGCGGCCCGGCCGCAGCCGGCCTTTGCGCACCACTTCACCCGCTGGGAGCTG
>JBILVW010000119.1:0-7971 GCA_044370205.1 Pirellulales bacterium
CGGCCGCTCTCGCAGAGCCGCACGATCCGGTCCCACTCGTCGGGCTCCACCTCGGCCACGTCGTTGGGATGAATGCCGGCCGCGGCCGCGAATCCGGAATGGGCGGCGGCCAGGTCCGCCGCCGCCGCGCTGTCGGATGCGCGGGTGCCGATCACGGTCATGCCCACCACGCCTGCGGCCCGCGCCCGCTCGAGCACGGAGGGCAGATCGCCACCGTAGCGCATCGGGTCGAGATGGCAGTGGCTGTCGAAGAACTGCATGGTCAGGCCGGCTGGCCCGCCAGGCCCGCGCGGAGCCGCACCGCCAGCTGCTCCAGGGCGTCGGCATGCCGCCTCGCGATGTCCTGGGCACGGCCGGCAAGTTCAGTCGCCGCGGCATCGCCTCCCTGCGCGGCCAGTGCCCCGAAGTCGGATGCCTGCCGCTTCAGGCTCTCGACGACCAGGGACACGAGATACCGCAGGTCGACGTCGTGCCAGGCCGTGAAGGCGATCGGAAAGGCCCCCTGCGGCAGCGGCTGCTCCCGCTGCTCGATGATCGACGCCGCCCGGGCCAGCACGTCTTTCTGCTCGGACACGAGCGCCGCCAGCGCCGGGCGAAACTCCGCAGCGCCGGGGTACGAGCCGATCCCGGAGTCGGCGAGATACATCGCCGGCGACGATTCGATGGTTTGGACGAGTCGGAAGAGCGGATCGGAGAATGCCATGTGGCCTGCTGAAACGAGGGGCTACGTTGGGGGCTACGACACGAACCGCCCGGCCACCTGTGCGGCCGCGTACAGGCCCGCCCAGAAGACGCCGAGCACGACCACCGGTACGGCCACGGCCGTGACGAAGGCGCCCGACAGCGACACCAGCGGGAAGGCTTCGGTCGGCCGATCCGCCGGCGGCGGGTCGAACGTCATCACCTTGAGCACGCGGAGGTAGTAGAAGAGGCTGATCACCGTGTTGAAGCCGCCGAGCACGAGCAGCACCAGCATCAGCGGCTGTTCGGCTCCGGCGCGGATCGCCTCGACGATCGACGAGAACACGAGGAACTTCGACACGAAGCCCGCCAGCGGCGGCAGCCCGATCAGGCTCACGAGCACCGCGGCGGTGGCCACGACGATGCCGGGGCTCGTCCGCACGAGGCCCGCGTAGGCCGAGATCTCCTCGCTCCGCAGCCGGTTCCGCAGCAGGGCCACGATCGCGAAGGCGGCGAGGTTCATGAAGAGGTACGTGGCGAGATAGAAGGCCAGGGCCGTGACCGCCGTGCGGGCGCCGGAGGGAGAGGTGCCGAGCAACGCGACCGCCGCCGCCGTTCCCATCATCAGGTAGCCGGCATGGGCGATCGTGGAGTAGGCGAGCAGCCGCTTCATGTTCGTCTGTCCGTAGGCGGCGAGGTTGCCGAGCGTGCAGGTCACGGCCGCCATGAGGCCGATCACATACACCATGAAGTGCCGGGTCTCGGCGAGGCCGGCCACGCCCGACGCGCCGGCGGCCGAAGCGGCCGCCGGATCACCGAGTCCGAACGTGAGCCGCACCAGGAGCGCCACGGCGGCGGCCTTGCTGGCCACCGAGAGAAACGCCCCCACTTCGGCCGCAGCCCCCTCGAACACGTCGGGGCACCAGAAGTGGAAGGGCACGGCCGAGAGCTTGAACGCCAGACCAACGGCCACCATCAGTCCGCCCAGAGCGAGCACCATCACCTTGCCGGAGCCGATCCCCTGCTCGCCCACGATCCGGGCCAGCTCCGTCGCCATTGTCGGAAGGTGGCAGGTGCCGAGCACACCAGCGAGCAGGCTGATCCCGTAGAGCATGATGCCGGCGGCGCCGGCGCCGTAGACGGCGTACTTGAGGGCCGCCTCGGAACTCGCCTTACGTCCCTTGAGCAGGCCGGCGAGGGCATACGACGGCACGCTCGCCATCTCGACGGCCATGAACACCATCAGCAGGTGGTTGGCCGACGCCATCAGGCACATGCCGAGCGTCGCCCCGAGCACCATCGTGTAGAAGTCGGCCCCGTCCTCGCGGTCGGGAATGCCCGACACCTTCGTGAACAGGATGTAGAGCACGAGAAACCCGGCGAGCAGCAGGCGGATGTAGGCGGTGAGCGAGTCGAACACGATCAGCCCGCCGAACAGTTCCTGACGGAGCGGCGTGGCGGCCAGTTCGGCCACTGCCCACGGCGAACCCGGCAGCCCCCGGAGATCGACCCAGGCGAACCAGAGGGCGAAGAGCACGCCGCCGAGCGCCACGAGGGCCGAGTCGAGCAGCCGGAGCACCGGCAGCATCCGGCAGAGCAGGAGCAGCACCACCGTGACTGCCAGTGCCAGTTCCGTCCGGAAGAGCGGCAGCGACACGGAGAGCGTGTCGGTGAGCGTCGTCGTCAGAAGAGATCCGAGGTCCACGGGTCGGCTTTCAGTCGTGCGGGTGTCGGGGCGACGAAATCGTCTTTAACGCTGGGCGGTGGTCGCGGTCGCCGGTGATCCGGCATCCGCGGCCCGAGGGGCCAGGGGTTCTTGGGCGCCGGGAGCGTCGGGCCGCACGCGGCGGGTCCAGTCGGCCAGCGTCTCCACCTGGCGATTCACGCTCGGCGTCACGTAGCTGAAGATCGTCTGCGGAGCCACGCCGAACAGGATCGCCAGGAACACCAGCGGCGTCGCGATGGCCAGCTCACGGCCGGTCATCGGCGTGAGGTGGTCGCCGTGCGGGCCCTTGTATTCGGCGCCGAGATACACCCGCTGGATCGCCCACAGGATGTAGGCGGCCGTGAGGATCACGGTAAACGCGGAGATCACGGCGAGCACGCGGCTGTAGTTCCAACTGGAGAGCGTGACGAGCACCTCGCCGATGAAGCCGCAGAGACCGGGAAGCCCGAGGCCGGCGAAGAAGATCGCGACCGCCAGCCCGGCGTAGACCGGCATCCGGTTGAAGATGCCGCCGAACTCCTCGAGGTTGCGGTGGTGCACGCGGTCGTAGAGCACGCCCACCATGAAGAACATGCCGGCCGACGAGATGCCGTGGGCCAGCATCTGGAACATCGCCCCGTTCACGCCCTGGGCCCAGGCGTCCCAGCGGAATTCGTTTCCGGCAACGGCACTCCACACACCCAGACCGAGCATCACGTAGCCCATGTGGCTCACCGAGCTGTAGGCGACCATCCGCTTGAAGTCCTTCTGGGCCAGGGCCGCGAAGGCTCCGTAGACCATCGACACCACGCCCAAGCCGCAGACGAGCCAGGCCAGCGAGAGGCCGGCGCCGGGGCAGATCGGATAGCAGATCCGCAGGATGCCATAGCCGCCGAGCTTGAGCAGCACGCCGGCCAGAATCATCGAGATCGGCGTGGGCGCCTCGACGTGGGCGTCGGGGAGCCAGGTATGCACCGGCACCACCGGCACCTTGATCACGAAGCCGATGAGCAGGAGCAGGAAGGCCCAGGTCTCGAGGCTCATGCCCCAGAGATTCACCGCCGCGAACGGCGAGTTCGGCAGCTGGCCGAGCTGGGCCAAGGCGAGCAGGTTGAAGGTGTGCACCGGCCCGTCGTGCCGCTGGATGGCATCGAGAGCCGCAGCCTTTCCGGCGTCGTCGAGGCCGGGGGCGAGCACATGGGCGGCCTCGAGTTGTGCCGGCGCAAGCTGCTTGAGATCGCTCGTGAAGTAGAGCATGAGGATGGCCAGCAGCATCAGCACGCTGCCGAGCAGCGTGTAGAGGAAGAACTTGATCGCCGCGTATTCACGTCGCGGCCCGCCCCAGATGCCGATCAGGAAGTACATCGGCAGGAGCATCACCTCCCAGAACACGTAGAAGAGGAAGAAGTCGAGCGACACGAACACGCCCAGCATGCCCGTCTCGAGGAGAAGGAAGAGCACGTGGTAGGCCTTGACGTGCTTCGTGATCGGCCAGCTGGCGGCGGCGGCGAGCATCGAGAGGAACGTGGTCAGCAGCACCAACGGCATGCTGATGCCGTCCACGCCCAGCAGGTACTCGATGTTGAAGGCGGGAATCCACGGTTTCTTGACGATCCCCTGCATGCCGGCCTCGCCGATCGTGAACTGCGCCGGGCCCACCGCGCCGAAGAGCTGCGGCCAGGCCATCCAGAGCGAAAGCAGGAACACGACGGCGGTCGTGGCGAGCGTGATCCAACGGACCGCCTCTTCACGGGCCTTCGGAATGATCGGCAGCGAGAGCAGGGCGGCGACCACCGCGGGAATGAAGAGGATGGCCGTCAGCGGCCAGAGGGCGGGCTGCGAGATCGCGTCGGCGGGGGTCATGGGGAAATCCGTCGGGTTGATTGGCGGTGAGTGTGCAGAGGCGGCGATCAGCCGGCGAAGGACGAACGAAAGAGCATGCTGGCGAGCACGAAGATCGCGACCGTGCCCACGGCGATGAACATCACGTATTGCCGGAGCCGGCCGGTCTGCAGCTTCTTGAGCTCGAGGCCGGCGTTCCAGGTGGCGTTGGCCGTGGCATTCACCGCGCCATCGACGATCGTGCGGTCGATCCAGGCGTCGATGCCGGCCAGTTGCCGGGCGGTCCAGGCGAGGCCGTTGATGAAGCCGTCGATGAGGCTCTTGTCGAACCAGCTGGCAAGCTTCGCGATGCCAAGGGCCGGCAGCACGAACAGGGCGTGGTAGAGCTCGTCGAAGTACCAGCGACCTGCAAGGAAGACGTAGACCGGACGGAAGATCGTGGCGACGACGTCGGGCGAGAGGATCTTCCAGAGATACATCGCCGCGGCGACGAGCACGCCCGCGAGGGCCGTGCCGAAGGCGGTCATCGTGGCCGTGACGTGGATCGCCCCCTCATGGCTCAGGTATTCGGCCGGCAGCGTCAGCGTCTGACCGAAGACGAAGCCTCCCGTCGCCGTCTCGACGGTGCCCGCGGGCCGCGACTGCTCGATGAGGTTGGCCACGCCGAAGCCGCCCGGCAGCGTCCAGCCTGCGACGATCGACAGCACGGAGAGCACGATCAGCGGGGATACCATCACGGCGGGCGATTCGTGGGCATGATCGGCCACGTGGTGGTCGCGGGGCTTGCCGGCAAAGGTCATGAACCAGAGACGGAACATGTAGAAGGCCGTCAGAAACGCACCGCCGGCCACGGCGTAGAAGAGGATCGCATGCCGGGGGTTGGCCTGTGAGAACGACAGGGCCTGCGCCAGGATCGCGTCCTTCGAGTAGTAGCCAGACAGTCCGATCACGAACGGCACGCCTGCCCCGATGATCGCGAGGCAGCCGACGAGCATCGCGCCGGCCGTATACGGCATCACCTTCGCGAGGCCGCCCATCTTCCGCATGTCGTTCGTATGGCAGGCGTGGATCACCGAACCCGAGCAGAGGAACAGAAGGCTCTTGAAGAAGGCATGGGTCACGAGGTGGAAGAGCCCGGCGGCCCAGCCCCCCACGCCGAGCGCCAGCATCATGTAGCCGAGCTGGCTGACGGTGGAATAGGCGAGCACCCGCTTGATGTCGTTGGCCACCAGGGCGATCGTCGCCGCGATGAAGAGCGTGATCCCGCCCACGTAGGCGATCACGAGCAACGCATCGGGCGTGAGCACGGGGAAGAATCGGCCCACGAGATACACACCCGCCGCGACCATCGTGGCCGAATGGACGAGCGCGGAGACGGGCGTGGGCCCCTCCATCGCATCGGGGAGCCAGACGAAGAGCGGGAACTGGGCGCTCTTGCCGACGCAGCCGCAGAAGATGCCGAGGCCGGCGATGAAGAGCAGCCAGCCGCCGAGGCCCTGCTCCCGCCAGCCCGGCACGCGGCCGGCGATCTCGGCCGCAGCGGCCTGCGGATCGGCTGCCTTCTCGGCGGCGATCGTCGCCACCTGGTCGGCTGCCGCGAACGCCACCATGCCATCCGGCACCCGCAGGGCGTGTCCCGTCTCGGCGGGCCGCACGAGACTGAAGAGGCCCGGCTGCGTCACGGCCGTGCCATCGGCGGCGGTCGTGGTGGTGTCGGCGAACTGCAGCGTGCCGAGCGCGCCCCACAGGGCCATCAGGCCGATGAGCATCCCGAAGTCGCCCACGCGATTCACGATGAAGGCCTTGTTGGCGGCGGTAGAGGCGCTCTTCCGCTCGTAATAGAAGCCAATCAGAAACCAGGAGCAGATGCCAACGAGCTCCCAGAACACGAACACCATCGCCAGATTGCCCGCGATCAGGATGCCGAGCATCGAGAAACAAAAGAGCGAGAGCGCCTGAAAGAACCGCGGAAATCGCCCCGGACGGTGCAGGTGGCCGCCGGAGGAGAGGTGCACCTCGTGATCGGTCACGTCGTGCAGCTCGTCGTGCATGTAGCCCGACGCGTAGACGTGGATGCAGGTGGCGATGAAGGTCACCACCACGAACATCAGCACCGTGAGCGAGTCGATGTACCAGCCGATCGAGAGCTTGAGACGCCCCCCTTCGTAGAGCGTGTACCAGTCGCCCGAATAGGCGGCCGGGGCCGCGTGCTCGGCATGCGAGTCATGCGAGTCATGGGCGTCGTGGCCCGCGTCGGCATGATCGGCCGCATGGGCTTCGCCGTGGCCGCCGTGGTGCACCGCCTTCACCGGATGCGCCCCCAGCCAGGCGACGAACGCCGCCAGCGAAAGCACGAGCGAGGTCACGATCGCGGCCGTCGCCACCCAGGCTGCGTTGCGGCCATGAGGCCCCATCCGCGGCCCGAAGAACAGGATGGCCACGAACGACGCGAGGGGCACGAGCCACGCGAGGCCCAGGAGAGTCGGCAGTTGTGCAGCGAGATCCATGGAGGTCGGGCTTAACCCTTGAGGTCGTCGGCGCGATCGACGTCGACCGTGGCGTGGTTGTTGTAGAAGTTGAGCGTGATCGCCAGGGCGACGGCCGCCTCGGCCGCTGCCAGCAGGATCACGAACAGGGCGATCGCCTGCCCGTCGATCCCGAGCCCGCGGCCTCCTTCGGCCTGGAGATACGGCGAGGCGAAGGCCACGAAGTTCACGTTGGCCCCGTTGAGCACCAGTTCGATGCCCATAAGCACGCCGAGTGCATTTCGCTTCACAGCCATGCAGGCGATGCCCGCGGTGAACAGGACCGCGCCCACCACGAGATAGTGGGCCACGCTCACCGGCTCCGTGAACAGGCCCATCGCGAACAGCCCGCCAGACATGAAAGTCGAAGGATTCATCGGGGGCCTCCCACGAGCACCGAGCCGCTGCGACCGACCGGCGCCCGGCCGATGGCCGCATGCTCGGCCACCGAAGCCGGCGGCTCGGCCGAGGCCGCGACGTCGATCGCCCGCGGCGTCTTCCGCCGCTTGGCACGGGCCAGATAGGCGGCAGACACGAGCACCACGAGCAGATGCACCGACACGATCTCGAACGGCAGTAGATAGCCGGTGCGACCGGCGGCGGGAGCGTTGGCCGGCGGCTCATCGACCCGCACGCCGAGCAGGGCCATGCCAATGGGCGTCGCCGTCGGCTCACCCACGACACCGGCGGCCGGCTTCCGCCACTCTTCAACGGAGAAGGCCGACATGAGGAGCACGGCGAGCAGCGACGCTCCCACGATCCCGGCCAGCACACGGTCGCCCGCCGCCGTCTTGATCGACACGAACGGGGCCTGGGCTGTGAGCATCACGCCGAACACGAGCAGCACGAGCGTGCCGCCGACGTAGATCATCAGTTGCATCGCCCCCACGAACTCGGCACCGGCCAGAAAGAAGAGCGCGGCCGTCGAGCCCAGCGAGAGCACCAGATACAGCGCCATCCGCACGACGTTGTCGGCGGCGACGACGGCGATCGCACAGACGCAGGCGAGCACGGCGAAGAGCAGGAAGAAGGTCGAGTGCCAGTTGATGGCCGCCAGCGGCAGCGCCGCGGCGACGAGCCCGGTTTCGAAGGCGGCGGCGATCATGGGTTCACCTGGGCGACTTTCTTCTGCTCCGTGGCGGGCGCCGTGGCTGCACGGCCTCCCGGCCCCTCGAGCCAGCCCTCGCGGATTTCGCCGGCGGGCCGATCGAGCCCGGG
>JBILVW010000120.1:0-7850 GCA_044370205.1 Pirellulales bacterium
CTTCGCCCGTCGGTGCGACCACGCGGACGACCGGGCAGCCGAGCCGGGCGGCGAGCGCTGTGTCGTCGATCGTGATGCCTTTCGTCGCGGCCACGTCGGAGAGCGTCAGCGCGATCACGGTCGGCAGGCCGAGCTCGAGCGCCTGGCTGGCGAGATAGAGGTTGCGTTCCAGGTTCGTCGCATCGACGGCCACGACGACACAGTCGGGCGCCGGCATGTCGGCCACGCGGCCGCAGAGCACGTCGATGGCCACCTGCTCGTCGGGACTCTGCGGGGTGAAGCTGTAGGTGCCGGGCAGATCGACGAGGTCGATCGTCGTGCCTCGGTGCGTGAACCGCCCCACCTTTTCCTCGACGGTCACGCCCGGATAGTTGCCGATTCGGGTCGGAATCCCGGCAAGTGCGGAGAAGAGCGTGCTCTTCCCGGTGTTGGGATTGCCGAGGAGCGCGACGGTGAGCCGGCGGTCGGCGGGAGCGTGGGGGACGGCCTGAGCCATGGTGGAGTGCGGCTGGGGGTGGGAGGGGCCTGCGGCGTCAGCCGGAGGTCACGGTGACTCGCGCGGCCTCGGCCCGACGGATCGAGAGCCGGTAGCCGCGGAGCTCGAGTTCGAGCGGATCACCGAGCGGGGCCCGCCCAACCAGCCGCACCGCGACCCCGGGGGTGAGGCCCATTTCCAGGAGCCGCAGGGCCACGGCGTCGTTTCCGAGTACGTCGGCCACGCTGGCCGTCGAGCCGACGGCGATTGCGTCCAGCTTCTCTGTAGAGACCGCGGCCATGCCCGAACTTCCGATGAGATTCCGTCTCAATTGCTGTTCCAGTGTAGCAGGCCGCAGAAAAGGGGCCGCAGCTCTTTTCGTGGTCCCCGAATGCGATAGGTTTCCCCACACAGCGAAAAGAGCCGCGACCCCTTTTTTACTCAGATGACGTCCCGTGGCCTTTTCGTGACCGGTACCGACACCGATGTCGGCAAGACGGCGGTGTCGGTCGCGATCGCGCGGCAGCTCGTCGCCGCGGGCAGGCGGGTCGGTGTGTACAAGCCCGTGGCGAGCGGGGTGACGGGCGAGGAGAGCGATGCCAGCTGGCTCTGGGAGGCCGCAGGTCGGCCACTCACGCTCGGGCAGGTTTGCCCGCAGGCCTTCGCCGCACCGCTCTCGCCACCGCGGTCCGCGCGGGCCGAAGGCCGCCGCGTCGACGAAGCCCTGCTGCGAGCCGGGCTCGAGCCCTGGCGGGCCGTCAGCGACATCGTGCTCGTCGAAGGAGCCGGCAGCCTGTTCTCACCGGTCGGGGAGCGGTCGCTGAACGTCGACCTGGCCCGCGATCTCGCGCTGCCGCTGGTCATCGTCGATGCCGCGCGGCTCGGGGCGATCGGCCGGACACTCACGGCGGTGCGGGCCGCGCGGGCGGAGGGTCTCGCCGTGGCCGCCGTCGTGCTGTCCCACACCCAGCCGCTGGGAGGATCAGTGGACGACCCGGCAAGCGCAGCGCGAATCGCAGCCGACAGCGGCATCGATCTGGCCGAGCGGCTCGTCGGCGTACCCGTCGGTGTACTCGCTCACGCCGCGGCGCGGATCGAGCCGGTCATCGACTGGCTGGCCCTGACGGCGGTCGGCGGCTCCCGAGCGTGAGCGAGATCGCGACCCGCCAGGTGCCGAGCGGGTCGGGCGTGACGATCCAGTGGGGCATCACGACCACCGACTGGTGGACGAGTTCGAAGCCCCCTTCCGACTGGCTCACCGTCTGGATCGGAAACGTCCAGATGCCGGCATCCGCCCCGTTGCTCGCCGGGTGGATCGCGACCGCGGCGTCGATCCCCAGCCAGTCGTCCACGAGTCCGAGGAGCGTGGCTGATTCGAGGTCGAGGCAGGTGCCCAGCTCGCCGAGCGCGACTCCCGACGCGTCGTAGAAAAACCGGCCATCGGCTTGCGCCGGCATGCCCGCGAAGTTGAACTCCACCGCCAGATGCTGCCGGAAGTCGGCCGGCAGGCCGGAGAGCGTGTAGGCGATCTCGATCGTCGGTGATCCCGCCGCGACCGCGATCGTCTTCGAGATTGCGAATGGAATGCCCCAGGCATTACCCTCCCGTGAGAGCCGCAGCTCGACGCGGCCGTCGGCTTGATGGATGACCGACTCGAAGACGCCCTCGGCGAAGTCTCCCCGCTCCGGCGCCACGCCCTCGACGATCGCCGCTGCCGTCACGTCCACGTCCCAGAAATGATCCACCAGGCTCTTCCGCCGCGCGCGGTCGTAGCGGACCATCCGCTCGAGCCCTTCCTGCTTGAACTTCGCCACCTGCGAGGCATCCACGATGCTCCGTGCAGCCCCCGGCCCGGCGAGCACCTGGGCGTGGTAGGCCTCGGGCCGCCGGTCGAGCGTGGCGAGCAGGTTGTGCCGCTGGGAGCGGAGATCGAGCTCGTAGAGGATGCCGCCCCGAGCCGGCGCGAGCCAGCAGTCGAGCAGGTCGCTCGTCAGGCGAATCTCGGGGCGGCCGTCGAAGTCGAAGTCACCGCTCGCTACGTCGACCCGCGGCCCCTGTTTGCCCTCGGCCCGATCGGCCGCGGCATCGGCCGCGATCAGTTCGGCGTAGATCGCGTTGCGAAGATGCGGCAGGTAGATGCCGCCGAAGGCGCCGTGCCAGTAGGCGCAGTTGCACTGGCCGCGATGGAGGGCCTGCTCGGCATCGGCGCCCGCGGCCGGGTCGATGGCCGGCTGCCCGCGGAGTCGTTCGAGCCGCGTGCTCACCGCCATCATCCGGGCATACATCTCGTTCGCCTCCGGATACCGCATCCGGAAGTTCCGCCAGCTGCCGCCACGGATGAAGCGGCTTACGGCTGCAAGCCGCTCGTCGGTCGCTGCCCGCGTCCGGGCCTCGACACAGGCGAGCTGTGCCTCCGGTGGCAGCACCCACTCGGTCATCTCGCGATAGCTGCATTCGGGCAGCCAGACGGTGCCCGCCGGCGGCGTGTCGCGGACCACTACCGACGGCAGCGACATGTCGATCCAGTCGCGGTTGGCCTCGAGCAGCCCGAAGAACCGTTCGAGCCAGCCCTCGGCAAAGCAGGTGCGGTGGGTGTCGGGCCAGACGCCGAACTTCTCGCCATCGTCGCCAAACACGGCCAGCGCCCCGTGGCGGCGGGCGGCGAGATATCGCAGGTGGTCGAGCGTGGCCTCGGGGGCTGCGAAGGGAATCACGTACCGCAGCCGTTCGCTCACCGGAAACACCGCCAGCGTCGCGCCGTCGCCTTCGGTGAGCCAGTGGCGGTCGAGCTGATCGTCGGTGAGGCCGGCGGCCTTGAAGTGTGAGTCGTCGAGGATCGTCCATTCGATGCCGGCGTCCACGACGTCCTTCGTCATGCCTGGATCCCAGACCCGCTCGGCCACCCACATGCCGGCCACCTTCGTGCGGAGCCGCCGCTCGAGCCACCTGGTGTAGCTGGTGATCTGTGCGATCCGGTCGCGGGCCGGCAGCATCGCCAGCACCGGCTCGTAGAACCCGCCCCCCACGATCTCGATCTGGCCGTTCGCGGCGAGGGCGGCGAGGCGATCGAGATAGTCGGGATGGTGGCGGTCGAGCCACTCGGCGAGCGGGCCGCTGGTGTGCAGGCCGAGACGAATGTCGGGGTGCCGCTCGAGCAGATCGAGGAAGGGTCGATAGCTGTCGAGGTAGGCCTGTTCGAACACGCCGTCGAAGTTGCCGATCGGCTGGTGATCGTGGAGGACGAAGACGAATCGGACGGCGGGGTTCATTGCATGGCCCAGAATGGTGACGGATCGCATTTTCAGTGGGGTGACGCGGGACGGCAAATGCCGGCGGCGAAACGGCAGCTGTCTCGTCGCGGTGGGCCGCGGCCCGCCCAATGCTCCTCGAGCAGCCGCCGATTTCGCCGCCTCCTCCAGCGTGTGCAGCGATTCATTCCTATTCGCGATTACGTGCCGGCTCGAATGAGCAGTGCCGCTGATTCGTCGGGAGGAAGAGTGGTGATGTGGCAGCCGGTCGCGAGTTCGAAGCCGGCGAAGGAACTCAGCCGCGGAAGGATCTCGAGGTGCCAGTGCCACGAATCGCGGGCGGCGGCGGTTGCTCGGGTGCCGAATGGCAACTGGTGCAGCCACCAGTTGAAGTCGGCACCGGGCACGAGTCGCTCGAGCTGGGATACATAGAGTTGTGTGAGATCGGCGACGGCCGCTGCGCGGGCCGCCGTCGTGGCGTGGAAAAACGGCTCGGGGGTCCGCGGCATGATCCAGGCTTCGAACGGCTGCCGCGGGGCGTCGGGCACGAGGAGCACGAGATCGGCTGCCTCCGCGATGATCCGCCCCGTCCGTTCCGCGGCTGCAATGAGGTCGTGGAAGAGGTGCGGCACGTAGGTCACCGCGGCGACTTCCGTCGCGATGACCTGCGGCACGAAGTCGAGAGCCACGAGCTGGCTGTGCAGATGCTCGAGCGACGCGCCGGCCTGTGGGCCTGAGTTCTTGAAGATGGTGGCCCAGGCGAGGTCGCCGCGGTCGGCGAGCATCTCGAGCCGCCGGCGGCAGAGGTCCCAGACCTCGCGCCACGCGGCGCCATCGACCGCCGCGACCGTCCGCTCGTGATCGGCTGATTCGATCACCACGTCGTGCACCCCGTGGGCGGCGCGGGGCAGCGGCGGCGTCTGTCCGACGCCTGCTTCGGCGGCGAGCGAAGACTCGACCGCGAATGGGTAGAGGTTGGGAACGATGCGGGCTCGCCAGGGCGCCGCGGCATCGGCCGGCGCGCGGAGCCAGGCCGGCGGCGTGCGGTGCTCGTTGCCCGCGCAGAACGGGCACCAGTCGCGCGGGGTCGTGGCGGAGTCGGCTTCGGTCGGCCGATCGGCATCGTGCGGTCGCTTCGCCCGCTGCGGGGCCACGAACACCGTGCGGCCGGCGACCGGATCATGGTGCAGCCGCGGATCGGCCGCGGCGGGATCGTGAGCGGAACGGGCATTCGACATGGCGGCCAGTATGCGCGACCCGCCCCGATCCCGCCCGCGACCGCCGTTGAACGGGTTTCGGGGGGGCCGTAGACTCGTCGCTCACGAAATGATTTCGGCTCACTCCCCGGGAGAAGGCAGCATGCTCACCGTCGGCGACTCGTTCCCCCAGTTTTCCTGCCAGGCCTGCGTCGGCACCGGCAAGGACGACATGAAGCTGCTCACCAACGCCGACTATGCGGGCAAGTGGGTCGTCTACTTCTTCTATCCCAAGGACTTCACGTTCGTCTGTCCGACGGAACTGGCCGAGTTCAACAAGCAGCTCAAGGCCTTCGCCGACCGCGATACGGCCGTCGTCGGTGGCAGCACCGACAATGAATGGTCGCACCTCGCCTGGCGGCGGGCCCACTCCGACCTCACGAACCTCGGCTATCCGCTGATCGCGGCCCAGAAGCTCGCCCCGGAACTCGGGATCCTCGAGAAGACCGAGGGCTACTGCCTGCGGGCCACGTTCATCGTCGATCCGCACGGCGTCATCCAGTGGGTGGACGTCAATCAGGGCCGCGTGGGCCGCAACGTCGCCGAGGTGCTCCGCGTGCTCGACGCACTCCAGAGCGACGAGCTCTGCCCGTGCAACTGGAAGAAGGGTGATCCCTACGTGAAGGTGGGGTGAGCGGCGTGCGGAACGGTCGGCGAGCCTGGTTGCAGAAGTTCGCCGATGCGTTCCGCGGCTGCTCGCGGGCGTTCCGCAGCCAGTCGAGCTTCGCCGTCCACGTGACGGTCGCGGTTATCGTGGTCATCGCCGCGGCCTTGTTTCGGGTGACCGCGGTCGAATGGTGTCTGCTGGCGCTGGCGATCGGCAGTGTGCTCGTGGCCGAGGTGTTCAACACCGCCATCGAGTCGCTGGCCCGCGGGCCAGGCAGCCGGAGGCATCCGCGGCTCCGCGACGCGCTCGATATGGCGAGTGCGGCCGTGCTCGTGGCGGCCGCGACGGCGGCGATCGTGGGGCTGATCGTGTTCGGGCCGCGGCTGGTGGCCCTCGCCGGCGTGGCCGGCTGACGGTGCCCGCTGAACCGGGCGGCGAACTGGAATTGACCGCCGTGCGGCGGCTGGCCTACGGTGGCCGCTCGCGAGCCGGGGCCGTGGCGCCCCGAACGGCTCGCCACCTTCTGTAAAACTTTTTGTGGAGAGAACCATGGGCAGGCTTTTGGCAGAGGCGATCGGAACGTTTTGGCTCGTGCTCGGCGGCTGCGGCAGCGCCGTTCTGGCGGCGGCCTACCCGGACCTGGGGATCGGCTTCGCGGGCGTCGCGCTCGCCTTCGGACTCACCGTGCTCTCGATGGCCGTCGCGATCGGCCACATCTCGGGCTGCCACCTCAACCCGGCCGTCACGGCGGGCCTCGTGGCCAGCGGCCGCTTCCCGGCCAAGGACCTGATCGGCTACTGGATCGCCCAGGTCGTCGGCGGGCTCGCCGGCGCGGGCGTGCTCTACCTCGTGGCCAAGGGCCTGCCGGGCTTCAGCGCCGCCGACAGCGGCTTCGCCTCCAACGGCTTCGCCGACCACTCGCCGGGGGGCTATCCGTGGCAGAGCTGCTTCATTATCGAGGCGGTGCTCACGGCCGTGTTCCTATTCGTGATCCACGGCGCCACCGACAAGAAAGCGGGCAGCGTGATCGCCCCGATCGCGATCGGACTCTGCCTCACGCTCATCCATCTCGTGAGCATCCCCGTCACCAACACGAGCGTGAACCCGGCCCGCAGCACCGCGACGGCCGTGTTCGCCGGCGGCTGGGCCCTCCAGCAGCTGTGGCTGTTCTGGGTGGCGCCGATCGTGGGCGGCATCGTGGGTGGCCTCGTCTACAAGACCGTCGCGGAGTGCGCTGACTGAGGGGATCTTCGGGCCGAGCGTCGCGCCGGCGCGGGGCTACCCACGCCCCGTCGCCGGACGTTCGCTACGGGCATCCTGCCCTTCGCTCACTCGATGCTGACCGCGCTTCGCCATCCATGGCTGCGCTTGTCAGCAACGCCGGCTCCTGGGGCATGGGTAGCCCCTCGCCTCATCGTGCTGTAGGCAGCGGAAGCTTTTCCTTCGTTACTTCTTTTTGATGTCGTAGCAGAGGATGGCGTCGCCTTCGCGGAGGTAGAGGCGACCGTCCACGATCACGGCGTGGGCCCAGCTGGGGCGGTCGCCGCTGCCTGGCACCTGGAAGGATGAGACCTCCGTGTAGGCCGCAGGATCGGCCTTCACGAGGGAGAGCGTGCCGTCGGAGTAGCGGATGTAGAGGTGGCCGTCGGCGGCCAGCACGCTCGCCGAGTTCTTGCCGCTGCCCCGCTGCTTCCAGGCGAGCGTGCCCGTCATGAGCTCGGCACAGAACGGGATGCCCTTGTCGTCGGAGTCGCCGTAGAGGTGGTCGCCCACGAGCACGATGCCGCCGTGCTTGTTGGCGAGATCGGTGTTGAGCGGATAGATCTCCTTCACCGTCACGCTCGCGTCGGCCCCAGGCACCTGTCGGAGCAACGCGCCCCCCCGCTTGTAGCCGGCGGCGAAGAACACGAGGTCGTCCCGCACGATCGGCGTCGGGATCACAGCCGTGGTGCGGTCGATCGGGTAGGTCCAGAGGAGCTTTCCGGTGGCGGCATCGATGCCGAAGGCACCGCCGGCCGTCGTCTGCACGTAGATTCGTTTGCCACCCACCGTGGCGATCACGACCGACGAGTGGCCGGCGCCGCGGTCGCCGGGCACGCTGCACGACCAGAGGAGCTTTCCCGTCCGCTTGTCGACCGCTGCGAGCGTGGCCTTCTCGCCGCCCGGCGTGCAGACGAGCGTGTCGCCGTCGATCGTCACGCTCTCGCTGTAGCCCCAGCTGTCCCCCTTCGTGCCGCCCAAGTCGTTTTTGAGATCGACGCGAA
>JBILVW010000121.1:0-7809 GCA_044370205.1 Pirellulales bacterium
CCGACGGCCGCCGACGCGATCGCCTGCGAGTTTGCGTCGTCGATCGGCGGCCGCAACCTGATCGACCTTGGCATGGACGCGGATCTGCCCGTGTCGGCGGCGATCGATTCGCTCCCGGTCGTGCCGCGACTCAGCGGCCCGGAGAAGAGCGACCTCGAGCTGTAGGATCGAGAGCACCGCCTTACCTGGCAGGCGGAGCGTCGGCGAGCCGTGCGTAGTGGATGGCAATCTCGTGAGCGGCCGAACGTATCACGACAACGGCCGCTACCTCGGGCCGTGGATCAGGCTCCTCGAGCGGGCCGCCGCCCGCGCGGCGGCCTAAAAGTTCTCGCTGCCGCGAGTGTCGCCCAGTGGTGCATGCGGCGTCCTGCGGGCACAATTCCCGGATGAATCGAGAATGTGTTGGCCGAGGTATAGCACCCGGGCCGACTTCCGGCGAGCAGAGACGAGGCTCACGACAGGCGTGGCAGGAAATGTCGCAGCGATCGCTTTTTGACGATGCCGACGGCGTCGATCCGGCGCCGGTTGACGACGACATCCGCTCGCTCGCCGCCGCCCTGTCCGCCCGGATTCATCTGGGCACTTCCAGCTGGTCGTTTCCCGGCTGGACGGGGCTCGTCTACGCACCGCGCAACGGCAAGCCCGCGACCGAGCAGGTGCTCGCGCGGCACGGGCTGGCCGCCTATGCCCGGCATCCGCTGTTTCGCACCGTGAGCCTCGACCGCACGTTCTACGCGCCGCTGACGGTGAATGAATTCGCGTGTTACGCGGCGCAGGTGCCCGGCGGCTTTCGCTTCGTGGTGAAGGCGCCGGCCGCGGTCACCGACCCGGTCGTGCGGAAGCCCGGCTCCGGCGAGGCGGCCCGCGACAATCCGACGTTTCTCGACGCCACGGCGGCCGCGGCGGCATTCGTCCATCCGGCGGTGGCGGGGCTCGGCCTGAAGGCGGGGCCGCTCGTGTTTCAGTTTCCGCCGCTCGGCCGGCGACTCTTGGCCAACACGCCCCGGTTGCTTGCGCGGATCGCGGCGTTCATCGCCGTCTTGCCCCGCGGCCCGCTCTACGCGGTGGAGGTGCGGGATCCGGAGTTCGTGACGGCCGATTTTTCCGCGGCGCTCGCCGACGCCGGCGCCGTGCCCTGTCTCGCGGTGCACGCGCGGATGCCGCCCGTCGAGACGCAGGCCGCCGCCTTCGGGCTCGAGAACGGCAGCCGTCCGCTCGTCGCCCGCTGGAACCTGCACGCGGGCCGCGACTACGAAGGGGCCAAGGCCGACTACTCTCCGTTCGACCGGCTCGTCGAGGAGGACGTGCCGAGCCGGTCGGCGCTCGCGCACCTGGCCCGTGCGGCGGCGGCCGCCGACCGCAACGTGTTCATTACGATCAACAACAAGGCGGAGGGATCCGCGCCGCGGTCGGTCGCCCTGCTTGCAAAAAAGGTGTCAGGACTCTTCTTGTGAAGAAAGCACCGCGTCATCCCACCGGCTTCCGCCGGGGGCTTTTGGTGGGCTTGGGCCGCACGACCCCGTCGTAGGCCCATTTTAGGTGGATTGCTACACTCTTGCCATGGAAAAACAACACGACCAATCGCGGATGGACCGGATCGTGTCGCTGGCGAAGCGGCGCGGTTTCATCTTTCAATCGAGCGAGATCTACGGCGGCCTCAACGGCTTCTGGGACTACGGCCCTCTGGGTGTGGCCCTCAAGCGGAATCTCAAGGACGCCTGGTGGCACGACATGGTCTCGGGGCACGACGAACTGGCCACGCCCGCCGGGGCCCCCGAGCCCTACGAGATGGCCGGGCTCGACTGCACGATCATCATGCACCCGCAGGTCTGGAAGTGCTCCGGCCACTTCGACCTGTTTCACGACTGGATGATCGACTGCCGGGAGTCGAAGAAGCGGTACCGGTACGACCATCTGAGCGGCCGGTTCGCGAGCCACCGCGGCAAGAAGATGTTCGTCGTCACCGACGCCTCGGGCGACGAGGCCCAGCCCGCCTTGACGGCGAAGGCCCAGAAGTTCTTCGGCCTCCGGGCCAAGCAGATCGAGGAGATCGAGTGGGACGGCGGGCTCACGGGCCTTTCGGCGGCCGTCGCCGCGGGCAGCACGTCGCTCGCAGCCGTGCTCGGCCCGGATGCGTCGGAGCCAGGCACGCTGACCGATCCCCGCGAGTTCAACCTCATGTTCGAGACGCGGATCGGGGCGATGGCCGGCGACGACGATCGGGCGTTCCTGCGGCCCGAGACGGCGCAGGGCATCTTCATGAACTTCAAGAACGTGCTCGACACGTCGCGGGTGCGGGTGCCGTTCGGCATCGCCCAGATCGGCAAGAGCTTCCGCAACGAGATCACCCCGCGGAACTTCACGTTTCGCTCCCGCGAGTTCGAGCAGATGGAAATCGAGTTCTTCTGCAAGCCGGCCGACTCGGGAGCGTGGTATCGCTACTGGCGCGACCGCCGCTGGAAGTGGTATCTCGATCTCGGACTCACGGAGGGCAAGCTGCAGCTCCGCGAGCACGACAAGGATGAGCTCTCCCACTACTCGGTCGGCACCGCCGACATCGAATACGCGTTTCCGTTCCTCGGGCCCGGCGAGTTTGGCGAGTTGGAGGGGATCGCCCACCGCGGCGACTTCGACCTCCGCAGCCACATGGAGGGCAAGCTGGTTCGCAAGGACGGCGAGCTCGTCGTCGAGACCGGCGCGGACGGCAAGCCGCGGCACAAGGGGAGCGGCAAGGATCTCTCCTACTTCGACGACCTCTCGCGGGAGCGGTACGTGCCGCACGTGATCGAGCCTTCGGCGGGCGCCGACCGGGCCGTGCTCGCCTTCCTCTGCGATGCCTACCACGAGGACGAGGTGCCCGACGAGGACGGCAAGCCGCGGAGCCGCACCGTCATGAAGCTTCATCCACGGCTGGCCCCCGTGAAGGCTGCGATCCTGCCGCTGGTGAAGAAGGACGGCATGCCCGAGGTGGCGACCGATCTCTACCGGCAGCTCAAGCCCCTCATGGCCTGCCAGTACGACGAGAAGGGCTCGGTGGGCCGCCGCTACGCCCGTCAGGACGAGGCGGGCACGCCCTGGTGCCTGACGATCGACGGCCAGACGCTCGCCGACCAGACCGTCACCCTCCGCGACCGCGACTCGCTCGCCCAGACCCGGGTGCCGATCGCCGAAGTCGTCGACATGCTGCGTGACCGGCTGTGAAAAGGGGACGCAGCTCTTTTTCGAGGGTGGCCTGCGAGTGAGCGATATATCGCCAGAAAAAGAGCTGCGTCCCCTTTTGTCGCTGGCCACCGTCTGTTCGCTCGAAGCGGCGCTCGAGACGATCATCGAGGACTATGCCGCGGGCCACTGTGAGGCGGTCGATCTCTGGCTCGGGCATGCCGATGCGTTTCTGAAGTCGCACGACGTCGCGGCCTTACGGGAGCGGTTCGCGCGGCACGGGATCGCGCCGATCGCGGCAAGCTTCCAGGGCGGCCTGCTCACGAGCCAGGGAGAGGCCCGCAGGGAGCATTGGAACCACTTCGAGAGCCGGCTCCACCTCTGCCGCGACCTCGAGATTCCGGTGCTCGTGGTGGCGGGCGACGCCTTCGGGCCGCTCACGCCGCAGGACCTCGGCCGGCTCTCGCACAGCCTGGCCGAGGCGGCGAAGCGGGCGGCCGACGCGGGTGTGCGGCTGGCGCTCGAGTTCGATTCGCGGGCGAGCTTCCCGAACAACCTGCAGTCGGCGGTGGCCCTCGTCGAGGACGTCGGCTCGCCGGCGCTCGGCGTGTGCCTCGACTGGTTTCACTACACGGTGGGGCCGAGCAAGCCGCTCGACCTGATGCTGCTCTCGAATGAGACGCTCGCCCACGTGCAGCTCTCCGACATCGCCGACGTGCCGCGGGAGATGGCCAGCGACGCCGACCGCATCCTGCCCGGCGAGGGCGCGTCGCCGCCGCACGACCTCGTCGCCCGTCTCACGGAGATCGGCTACTCAGGCGGCGTGGCGATCGAGCTGCACAACCCGGCCCTGTGGCGGGTGCCTCCGCGGCAGTTCGGCGAGATCGCGATCACCTCGCTGCGGAAGCTGCTCGGACAGGCCGGGTAAGCGCTGCACACTACGCCGGATAGTCTTTGAGCTGGTTGCTGCGGGCTTCGATCTCATCGATTGGCCGCAGCGTGCCTCCCACATCGGGGGGCAGCAGGTTGAAGTGCCGCGAACCGGTGAGCGCGTCCACCATCCGGTGGCAGAAGCCGCGGTGTGTGATCCACTCCGACGGATCGTGCTTCCGCAGATCGACCGGCACGGAATAGGTGCGGAGCGTCTTGCGGCGCTTCTTCACGTATTGCGGGAAGAACGAGATCGCCAGCTCCCGCAGCGAGCGGTGGATCGGGTCGCGGTAGCGGAGGAACGGGCTGTTGCTCTTCGAGATGGCCCCCCAGTGTCCGCGGCGGCGAAAGAGGGCCACCACGTGATCGACGTCGCCGCGGGCGGCTCCCATGTCCATCAGCAGCGGCGGCTCACCCGCGAGCCACAGGGCGCAGGCACCTACGAACGCCCCCTCGATGCAGTGGGCCTTGCGGCGGGCCAGCACCTCGACCACGCCGTGAGCCGTCGGGCCGTCCCCCTCGTAATTCCACTCCAGGGCGTTCACGAAATCCTGGATGCGTTCCGGCGTCCGCAGGGCGGCGAGCGCCGAGGCGGCAGGCCGGGGGAGTCCGAGCTGGATGCCGAGTTCGATGCCGCGGGTCATGACGCTGTCGCCGGTGATGAAGCCGGATGCCGGGCAAATTCGTCCGACGTGGTTCGCCGGCTCGGGGACGGCAAAAGTCTCGTCGCGGTGGGCCGAAGCGGCCCAAGGCTCCTCGAGCTTTCGCCGATCCCCTCGCCTCGCCGAGCGGGTATGGAGACTCGGAGATCCAGCTATACCGGACGGGTTCTAGCAGCGCGGGGAAGCGGACAAAATGGCCGGGAACGGAGGACGGGCGCCGAAACCTCGCACGCGGGACCGAGACGGCTCTACAATGAGCCGGTCCTCGGAGGCATGGCATGAACCGCTCCCGCTTTGGGATCGTGGTGGCTGCGACGCTGCTGGTCAGCGGCGCGATGGTGTCGGTAGTGTCTGAAGGGCGAGCTGACGGCGATTGTGCCGTCGGCATTCCCGCCGGCGGCGGATTCGGCAACGCCGGCTTCAGCGCCGGTTACAGCACGAGCTTCTATCGAGGCGGTTGGGTCGGCCGCGGCTGCGGCCCCGCGATCAGCTGTCGGCCTGTCTGTCGGCCGCGGTGGAACACCAATTGGTGTGGGCCGACCTGGGGTTCGGGCTGGGGCTCAGGCTGGAACTGGAACGCCGGCTGCCGTCCCGTGTGCATGCCGCGTCCGTGGTGTGGAGTGCCCGCCTTGAACCCCTGTGGGCCGGCCTGGAACCCCTGTGGGCCGGCCTGGGACCCCTGTGGCTGGGGCGGCTGGTATGGCTACGGCGGCACGACCTGGGGCTTTCGTGACTCCGTCTTCCTGTCCGTGCCTGCCGGCGGAGGCATGACCTTCTTTTCGGGCACGCTCGTGCCCTATCCGGTCTACGGCTATCCACTTGGCTGGGGATTCGGCGGCTGGGGCAACGGAGCGTGGGGCCCGTGGCTGGGCCAGGCATCGACGCCGGCCGCTGCGGTGCTCGCCGCGAATGCCCAGCGCCACGCCGTCATGCAGGCCGTCGCGCCGCAGTCGCGGCCGGTGATCGCCGCCGTACCGCGCGGGGCTGGCCGTCGGATGCCGATCCGTGCCAGCACGGCGGTCTCGCGGCTCCGCGCCGCGCGGCTCGTGGCCCGCGGTGATGAACAGCTGCGGGCCGCCGGCCGCGATCCATCGCGGCTCGAGGCCGCGCTCACCAGCTATCGGCAGGCCGCGGCTGCGGCGCAGGATCAGCCCGACACCCTCATCCGACAGGCGCTGGTGCTCGTGGCCCTTGAACGGCGAGAGCTCGCCGATGCCGCGTTGGATCAGGCCGTCGCCGTCGATGGCCGGCTCGCCGCCGACGGCAAGCTCGTCGATCTCGCGGCTGCCCGGGGTGCGGCCGACGACCCCGTCTTCGGCCGACAGCCGGCCGACCTCCCGCCGCTCGCCGCCCGCGGCACCTCGATCCTGCGCGAGATCGGTGGCCGGGCCGACGACAATGCCATCGCCTGGCTGGCCGACCGCTGGTCGGCGCGGTGGGGCCGCGGCGTCAACGCCGTCGCCGCGAACGGCCCCTGACCGGGGCTGCCTCGCCGGGAGCTCGATCAAGGGTATCCTTGGACGGCATGACGTCGTCCGCCCAGCAGCTTTGTGAACGCATCGACCTCGCGGCCCCCGACGGCCGGACGCGGCTCGATGCGCTGCGGGGCAAACTCGTCTCGCAGGGGGACGTGATCAGCCCCGCCGGTCGGCAGCGAACGATCGATGTGTTCGGCGAGCCGCTCTCGCCGCGGCAGGTGGTGGAGCGGATCTGTGGCGACGTTCGCAGCCGTGGACTCGAGTCGTTGCTCGACTACACCCGGCGGATCGACCGGGCCGACGTGTCGCGGGAGACGCTCTTCGTCTCGCCCGCGGCTCTCGCGGCGGCCCACCGCGAAGTCGAGCCGGAGTTCCTCGCTGCGGTGCGGCGGATCAAGGATCGCGTCGAGCGGTTCCAGCGGGCATTGCTCTCCCGCGACGTCGAAGTGTCGCTCCCGGGCGGCGGCAGGCTGCGGCAGCGGTATCTGCCGCTCGATCGCGTGGGCGTGTGCGTGCCCGGCGGCGCTGCTGCCTATCCATCGACGCTCCTCATGACCGTCGTGCCCGCGCAGGTCGCGGGCGGGCGGGAGATCGTCGCGGGGGCGCCCCCGACGCCGTTCGGCTCCGACAATCGCCACGTGCTGGCGACCTGTCGCGAACTCGGCGTCACGACCGTCGTGCGGGCCGGTGGCGCCCAGGCTGTGGCAGCCCTCGCCTACGGCGTCGAAGGATTGCCCCGCGTCGACAAGATCGTCGGCCCCGGCAACCTCTTCGTGGCGCTGGCCAAGGAACACGTCTATGGCGACGTCTCGATCGACTCGATCGCCGGCCCCAGCGAGATCGTGATCGTGGCCGACGATGCCGGGCACCCCGAATACATCGCCGCCGACATGCTCGCCCAGGCCGAACACTCGCCCGGCTCCGCGATTCTGCTCACGTCCAGTCAGCGGCTCGCCGACGACGTGGCCGCCGCGCTCGCCCGCCGGCTCACCGACCTCGAACGGGCCGACCTCACCCGCGACAGCCTGGCCCGGTTCTGCGGCATCGTGGTGACGCGGAGCGATGCCGAATCGGCGTCGCTCGCCGACGAACTCGCCGCCGAGCACCTCTCGATCGACACCCGCGACCCGGAGGCCACGCTGGCCACGATCCGTCACGCGGGCGCCGCCTTCCTCGGTCCCTGGAGCCCGGTCGCCGCGGGCGACTACGCCGCCGGCCCGTCGCACGTGCTCCCCACGGGCGGCACCGCCCGCTTCGCCGCCGGCCTCTCCGCCAACGAGTTCCTCCGCGGCGGCAGCGTGATTCACCTCGCCCAGGCCGACCTCGCCGATCTCGGCGCCGACATCGCGACGCTCGCCAACGTCGAAGGCCTCACCGCCCACCGCCGCAGCGTCGAGGCCCGCGGCTAGTCTCAGGCTCACGCGAACGTCGACCAGCCCAAGCCGGCTTCGGACGACCCGCACCCCGCTCGCCGGACGCTCGCTCCGGGCATCCATGCCCTTCGCTCGCTCGATGGCGGCTGCGCTCTCGGCATCCTGCCTTCGCTTGCCGCCAACGCCGGCTCACGGGGTACGGATCAC
>JBILVW010000122.1:0-7769 GCA_044370205.1 Pirellulales bacterium
GCCGAGCAGGCCGAAACGGGCGTCGGACCCGTCGGTAATCATGTCGATGCCGCCGATCGTGAGCAGCTGCTGCCCAGGCCCTTCGTAGCCGAGGAACGGCGTGGCCCGGGCCATGTTCGAGCCCACGGTGATGGCCCAGATCGCCAGCTGATCCCAGGGCAGCAGATAGCCGGTGAACGACAGGAGCAGCGTCAGCAGGAGCAGGATCACGCCGATCACCCAGTTGAACTCCCGGGGCGGCTTGTAGCTGCCGGTGAGAAACACCCGGTACATGTGCAGCCACGTGGTGATCACCATCGCATGGGCGCCCCAGCGATGCAGCTCCCGAAGGATGCCGAGACTCGTGACGTCGCGGAGGGCGAGAATGTCGTTGTAGGCCCATTCGAGCGTGGGACGGTAATAGAACATCAAGAGCACGCCGGTGACCGTCTCGACCAGGAACAGAAAGAACGTCACGCCCCCCATGCACCAGGTGAACGAGAGGGCGATGCCCTGCTTCTTGATCGACACCGGATGGAGGTGAAGAAAGAAGTTCGTGAGCATGACGACGATCCGATTCCGCCGATCGAGCGGCATCGGATGCCGGAAGATGCTCTTCCAGATCTGGGAATTACGAATCGTCTCGCCGATGGCCATGGCCTGAATGCAGTCCCTTCCTCACACGGTGACAAACGAATCGGGATCGGCCCACTGGCCGAGCTCTTCCTGAAAGGCGCGGCTCTTATCGACCTCGAGTTGGCCGTCGTCGGCCGTGCGGATCGCGTACCGCTCCAGGGGCCGGGGCGCGGGCCCTTCGAAATTGATGCCGTCCTTGTAAAAGCCACTGCCGTGGCAGGGGCATTTGAACTTCTGCTCAGCCTCGAGCCAGCTCGGCGTGCAGCCGAGGTGGGTGCAGACGGTCTTGAGGGCATAGATTTGCTGCTGACCCGAGAAATCCCCGTTCACCACCCAGACGCCGTACTGGGCAACGAACTTCGTCTCGACCTTGCCGGACGGGAAGCCGTCCTTGAAGCCGACCTTGAACTTGCTCGGCGGTTCGGCCAGCACGTTCGGAAACAAAAATCTCGCCAGCCCCAGAGTGAAGAGCCCACCCGTGACAGAAAGGGCCGTGAAGCCCATTGCCATGAACGACCCGAGGGCGATCTGAAGAAAGCCCCGGCGATCCTCCTCGTCGGCCTTTTTCGCGGCAGGCTTCACCGGCTTGACCGGCATGGGAGGCGGGGTGCGAACCGGCTCGGCAGCCTTCTCGGCAGCCGGCTTGGGCTTGGGGGCAGGACGCGGCGGCGCGTCGGCCTTGCTCACCGGCCCCGGCTTGGCCCCGGCACGGGCGGCGGCCAGGATGCTGGCGGTGTCTCGCTGCACGCCTGTTTTTGGGCCACCCTTCGCCGCCGCCGGAGCGGCAGGCTTGGCGGCAGCCGGCTTTGCAACAGCAGCCGGCTTTGCAGCGGCCGGTTTCGCGGTCGCAGCCGGAGCGGCCTCGGCCTCGGCCTTGTTGGCCCGGGCCATGGCAAGGATGTCGGCCACGCTTGGACGGCTGCCATCTCCCTTCGCGGCTGGCTTGGACGCCGGCTTTGCGGCGGCTGGGGCCGGCTTTTCAGAAACCGTTTCCGCCGTCTCATCAACCGAAGAATTCGCGGCCGGCGGGGCAGCCGCCTCCGCCTTCCCGCCGGCAGCTCGAGCCGCCGCCAGAATCTCGGCGACCGACATTTTCTTCTTTTCTGCCATCGCTCACCGTCGTGGACGACCCGGGCGCCAACACGGAAGCACAGTCACGCGGCGCCGCCCGGCCCGAAAGTAGTGTTTTCGTGGGGAAAACCGGACTTCGTGATTTTTTTCACGAACTCCTTCTAACTGTATCGGCACGGCCGGGGGTGTCAATGTCGTCTGGCCGGGGCGACTCACGACAGGCCAAAGTCGGGTACAACGACGCCCTCCCACCACCGTTTCACTACAGGAGTTGCACCGTGCCGACATCTCGCCGCGTCCTGGTCGTGGGCAGCGGGGGCCGCGAGCACGCGATCGCCTGGAAACTGGCCCATGACGGCGCCGAGGTGCTCTGCGCACCGGGCAACGCGGGCACGGCCGCAATCGCCGAAAATCTTCCCGTCGCCGCGACCGACATCCCTGCCCTGATCGCACTGGCCCAGAGCCGCAGCGTCGATCTCGTGGTCGTGGGCCCGGAAGCGCCGCTCGTCGCCGGCCTCGTCGATGCCTGCCGCGAAGCCGGCGTGCGTGCCTTCGGACCGACCGCGGCCGCCGCCCAGCTCGAAGGCAGCAAGATCTTCTGCAAACAGATCATGCACCGAGGCGACGTGCCCACGGCGATGTTCCGTGAATTTCGCTCGGCGGCCACGGCCCGCGAATATCTCGAAGCCCGCGAGGATGCGCCGGTCGTGGTCAAGGCCGATGGGCTTGCGGCTGGCAAGGGCGTGTTCGTGTGCGACACCCGCGCGGAGGCCCTCGAGGCGGTCGCGACGCTCGCCGGCGATCCGCAATTCTCGGCGGCTGCGAAGGGTATCCTCATCGAGGAGCGGCTCGACGGCGTCGAGGTGAGCGTGCTCGCCATCACCGACGGCCGCACGATCGTCACCTTGCCGCCGCTGCAAGACCACAAGGCGGCGCATGACGGCGACACCGGCCCGAACACCGGCGGGATGGGCGCCTACTGCCCCACTCCGTTCGTCGATGAGGCCATGCTGGCCGACATCGAAGCCCGAATTCTCGTGCCGACAGTGCATGCGATGCGGCGGTCCAAGGTTCCTTTTCACGGCGTGCTCTACGCCGGACTCATGCTGACGTCTCAGGGGCCGAAGGTGCTCGAATTCAACGCCCGCTTCGGTGACCCCGAGTGCGAGGCACTCCTCATGCGGCTCGACTCGAGCCTGCTCGAACTGCTCGACGCCACGGTCGACCGCACGCTCGACGCCGTGCCCACACCTCGGTGGCGCGACGAGGCGAGCGTGACGGTGGTGATGGCAGCGGAAGGCTATCCCGGCAGCGTTGAGCGCGGCCGCCCGATCACGGGCCTCGATGCCGCGGCCCGCCTGCCCGACGTGCAGGTCTTCCATGCGGCCACGAAGCATGCGGCGACGCAGCCCGGCGACGCGGGCCAGGTGCTCACGGACGGGGGCCGCGTGCTCGCCGTGACGGCCCTCGGTCCCTCACTTGCACGGGCGAAACTGCAGGCCTACACGGCCGTGAAGGAGATTCGCTGGCCAGGCGCCTGGTGTCGCAAGGACATCTCCGACAAGGGTCTTCGGCAGGAGCATGCCCTGCTCACCGCCGCCCCCGACGCTACTGCGGCGACCGCAGCGGCCGGGGAGGACGCCACCCCATGAGGCTCCGCGTCGGCATCGTGGGGCTCGGGCCACAGTGGGACTCCCGCTACCTGCCCGCACTGCGACTGCTCGCCGATCGTTTCGAGGTGCGAGGCGTGTGCGAGCAGGTGGGCCATCGGGCCCAGCGGGCCGCGGCCGAGGTGGGGGCCGTGGCCGTGGACGGCTTTCGCTCGCTCGTCTCGCGTGACGATATCGACGCCATCCTGTATCTGGCCGACCAGTGGTATGGCGCCACCCCGATTCTCGCCGCCTGCGAGCATGGCAAGGCCGTCTACTCCGCGATCTCGCTCCCGTTCGACGCGGCCGAGGCGCAGCTGCTGCGCCGGCGAGTGGACGAGGCGGGCATCGCGTTCGTGGCCGAGCTGCCGCGCCGGCACGCGCCGGCGACCGTGCGGCTCAAGGAGCTGATCGCCACCCGGCTCGGGCGGCCGAAAATGCTCTTCTGCCATCGTCGCATCCCGCTTTCGATCACGACGCAGCCGACGCCGCAACGGGATGCCGACAGCGAATCCCGCGACCTGATGGAGCTCGTCGATTGGTGCCGGTATGTGGCCGGCGTCGATCCCACGAGCGTGGTCGCCGTGCGACATGCCGAATCGCTCGGGGCGGAGCTCGACGACTACCGGATGATGAGCCTCGACTTCTCACATACCGGCCGGCCCGGCGATGGCGCCCTCGCCCAGATCAGCTGCGGCTATTACATGCCGCAGCAGTGGGAGGAAGCGGTCGGCTTCCGGCCTCCCCCTGCCCTCCAGGTGGTCTGCGAGAACGGGATCGCCTTCATCGACCTGCCCGCCAGCCTCGTCTGGTTCGACACGGCCGGCCGCCATCAAGAGGCGCTCGAAAGCGACCGGCCAGTTGGCGAGCAGATGCTCCTCCACTTCCACCGCGCCGTCACGAGCCTCGTCCGCCACCTGAGCGGCCTCGACGACACGCTTCGGGCCATGGAGATCGTCCGGGCCGCCTCGCAGAGCCAGGCCGAAGGCCGCAGAATCGCCCTTCATGGGGCCCTTTCAGCGGCGCGGTAAGATCGCGAGGGTTGTATCCCCCCAACTTGAATCGACCGCGAAGTCATGGACGCACGCGACGAGATTCGCGACCTGATCGCCGCCGCTCGCCGTGGCGCACCGGATGCGATCGGCCAGATCTTCGAGGCAGCTCGCGGGCATCTCCTGCACTGCGCCGACCGTGAGCTGCCTGCCGATCTGCGGGCGAAAATCGGACCATCGGACGTCGTCCAGGAGACGGCGGTCGACATGCAACGCGACTTCGTGCAGTTCACCGGCACGACGGCGGAGGAACTGTTCGCCTGGCTCCGCGAGATCCTGCGGCACAACCTGGTCGATGCCGTCCGTCACTACCGAGAGTCGCTCAAACGCGACGTCGCCCGCGAGGTGAGCCTTGCGACCCAGCCCGGCCGTGGCGATGGCGAGGCGATCGCGGAGGTGACCCACACCCCGGACGGCTCGGCGATCCGACGCGAGGAGGCGGCCGTGCTCAACCAGGTGCTCGCCAGGCTTCCGCTTGAATACCAGCGGGTGTTGCAGCTGCGATATTGGAGCGGCATGTCGTTCGTCGACATGGCGCCGCAGCTCGGACGGTCGCCTGACGCCGCCCGCAAGCTCTGGTATCGGGCGCTCGAACGGCTGCAGAGCGAACTGGCGGCGGCAGCGCTGCCGCAGGTGTCGCACCACGACTGATCCGCCGGGGGAGCCCCCATGCCAGTGCTTCCCGATGACCAGCCCGAGCAGGATCCGGTCGCCGAGCAGGCGGTGAACCAGGCGGCGGCGCTCGACGACGTACTCGGCGGCTTCGAGCCGAGCACTCCACGACCCGAGGCCGGATCCGAGGCCGACGACACCATGTCGTCCGACATGACCCCAGCGGCCGACATGGTCGGCTTGATGGACACCATCCTGCTGCTGCGGCAGGCAGCGGCCGCGGACGGCGTGGTGCCGAGCGGGCGGCCGTCCACTGCCCCGCAGTCGATCGGCCGCCACGCGATCCTGAAGCTCGCCGGCGAAGGGGGCTTCGCGACCGTCTGGGAGGGATTCGACACCGTCCTGCGGCGGCCGGTCGCGGTGAAGGTGCGGCGGCCGGAGATGCTGCTCTCCGATTCGCTGCGACGGCGGTTCATCCGCGAGGCCGAGATCGCCGCCCGGCTCGTGCATCCACACATCGTCACGATCTTCGAGGTCGGCGAGGATCGCGGCCGCGAGTTCATCGCCGCCGAGTTCTGCTGCGGCGGCAATCTCGCCAGCTGGCTCGAACGCCACCCGGGCCCAATGCCTCCGCGAACGGCGGCGCGACTCTGCCAGGCCCTGTGCACCGCGGCTGCCTATGCCCATGCGGCCGGCGTCGTGCACCGCGACATCAAGCCCGCGAACGTGCTTCTCACTCCGGCGTCGCTCGGCAGCGAGCCGATCCTGCGCGAGTCGGCCGCGACTGGTCCCGGACTGACGGTGAAGCTCGGCGACTTCGGCCTCGGCAAGCTGCACGACCCCGAGGAGCAGCCGGAGCAGCTCACGCAATTGACCCGCACCGGCAGCAGCATCGGCACACCTGCCTGGATGGCCCCGGAGCAGATCGATCGGTCGTTCGGCGAGGTCGGCCCCGCAACCGATGTGCATGCGCTCGGCCTGCTGCTGCACCGTCTTCTCACCGGACGTGCCGTGCGAGGGGGCGGCACCGATGCCGAGACCTACCGCCAGGTGCTGCTCGACGAGCCTCCCACCGCCGATGCCGTCGTCTGCGAGGTGCCTCGCGACCTGGCAGCGGTCGTCTCGCGGTGTCTGGCGAAGCGGCCCCGCGACCGCTACCCCTCGGCGGTCGCTCTCGCCGATGACCTGGGACGCTGGCTCGACGGTCGGCCGACGCTGGCCCGTCCGCTCGCACCCGTTGGGCGAGCCATCCGTTGGATCAGGCGGCGGCCCGTGGTCGCCGGCCTGGCCGCCATCGCGGTGGCTGCGAGCCTCCTGGCCGCCTGGATCGGAGTGGAACGCGCGAGGGAAGCCCGCGTTGCCGCTCGGCAGCAAGACGCGATCCGGAGGCAACAGGCGGTCGCCGAACTGCGGCGGGGCTTCGAGGCGCTGCGGGCGGGCAACGTGGCCGGCGGCCTCGCCCAACTCGACGCGGCCCGCGGCGACGATCCCGAACTGGCCACGTCGCTCGCCGGCCGCTGGCTCTCCAGGCGGGTGCATGGCGAACGGGCGATCCTGCTTGCGCCGGATCGCAAGGCTCCCGCCGCCGAGTCGCGGCCCACCGACCTCTACTCGATCGCCCTCGCGCCGCGGGGCGAGATGGCGGCGGTCGCCGGCGCCGACGGCCGGGTTCGGCTCCTGCGAAACATCACCGGCTCGACGTCGGTGACCTCCGTCGCAGCGCACGACGAGGTGAACGACGTGGGCTTTTCCGCGGATGCCACCACGCTCGTCACCGCCGGCCAGGATGGTCGCGTCCGCTGGTGGACGATCACCGAAACGGGACTCTCCTCTGCGGGCGAAGCCGCCCCGGGAGCAGGCCCGCTCTATGCCGCGGTCTTCTCCCCGGACGGAGACTCGATCGCCATCGGCGGCGAGGATTGCGTCGTGCGGATCCTGAGGCTCGAGGCGCCCGAGGAGCCCGTCGTCGTGTTCGAGTTCGAGCAGCCGCCGGGACAGAAGCCCGAGATCGAGTCGCTGATGTTCCTCGACGACCGCACGCTCGCTGCGACGTGCGGCAACCGTGTGGTGTTGATCGACGTTTCGAGCGACCGGGTCGTACGAGAGTTTGACCGATCAGAGATCACCCACAAGACGGTGCTGGGCAGCGTCACGGTTTCGGCCGATGGCCGCCGAGTGATGGCCTGCGGCACCGATTCCCGGGCGCATGTCTGGGAGGTGGCGACCGGGAAGATTCTCGTTTCGCTCCTCAAGCATCCGGCGTGGGTGCAGGGCTGCTGCTTTCTGCCCGATGGGGAGCGGGTGGCCACCGCCTGCCGCGATGGGAGCATCCGAGTGTTCGACATTCGAACGGGCAAGCTACTGACGCGGCTCGTGGGGCACGTTGGCCGCGTGTGGTCGGTCGTCGCCGAGCCCGGTGGCACGCTGCTCACGTGCGGCGCCGACGGCACGGTGCGCCGCTGGAATCCGAGCGACGATCTTGAAACGGCGGCACTCCGCAAGCTGTCGGTCCAGGGCGATGAAATCCTTCGACTCGAGGAGGGGCCGCCTTCCGATACCGCTGGCAGCATCCCCCCGATCCTCGCCATCGATCGTGAAGGGAACGTCAGCAGCATCGATGTGCCAACGGGCTCGATCCGCGTGCTTCCGCGTCTGGAGCGGGCCATCGCCATCGAGATGGATGTCAATACCCCGCGGCGCCGGCTTGCCGTCTCGTGGTTGCGGGACGATCACCTGAGCCTGTTCAAACTGGACGAACACGACGGCTCCT